>NC_010730.1:1427500-1727500 GCF_000020325.1 Sulfurihydrogenibium sp. YO3AOP1 | reverse complement strand
TTGATGAGTATTTGAGACAAGGCAAATCAAAGTTGATTGAGCAAGCTACTGGGAAAGGAGTTGAGTATTTAGATAGTTGGTCTCAGGTAGATACATGGCAAGAGCTTAGAACATGGCAAACGATGTATCAAAGTAAGCTTTCTAATAATGCTTGGACGCTTGGAGATGAAAGTGTTTTGAGTTTAAAAGAAAAAATTGGAAAAGTAGGAAAACCTCTAAAAGAGTGGGACGTAAAGATTTATTTTGGGATTAAAACAGGCTACAACGATGCTTTTATCATAGATACGGAAACACGAAACAGGATTTTGGCAAGTTGTAGGGATGAAGAAGAGAGAAAGAGAACAGAGGAAATTATTAAGCCAGTTTTAAGAGGTAGAGATATTGAGAAATACAGGTATAAATGGGCTGGATTGTGGATTATAGTTATACCTGCTGGTTGGACTAACAAGCATAGAGGAAGAAAAAATCCAGAGGAGTTTTTTAAAGAGAGTTTTTCATCTTTATACAATCATTTTATGAGCTTTTCTAACGTAAAAAACAAAGGTAAGGGGCTTTTTAAACGAGACGATCAAGGTGATTACTGGTGGGAGTTAAGACCTTGCGATTACTACCCAGAATTTGAAAAAGAAAAGATAGTGTGGAAGAGAATAACTAAATCTCCTAAGTTTGCAATAGTTCCTTCGGGATATTATTGTGAAGCAACAACTCACTTTATAACAACAAATGAAGATACCTCCGATATTCGTAAGTATCTCTTGGGTATTTTCAATTCCGAATTTTTTGAATTTGCTTTTTACAAATTCTATATGGGAGGAGGAATAGAAGGCGAAATTAAAGGGGAATTCATAGGAAGATTTCCTCTTCCCCCAATCACAAAAGAAAACCAACCCATAGCAGACCAAATAGTCCAAAAAGTAGACCAAATCCTAACCCTTACCCAATCTGAAGATTATGACACAAACCAAGAAAAACAACAGCATGTAAAAAATCTTGAGCATGAGATAGACCAGCTTGTATATCAGCTTTACAGCCTAACAGAAGAAGAAATAAAGATTATAGAAAATGCATACTTTAGGTGAGAAATTAGGGATTTTCATAGAATTTAAAAAGGAGATCCTTCGGATTTATGTCCTCAGGATGACGGGTATGGTAATGCAAGGAAAGAGATCCTTCGGCTTACAGCCTCAGGATGACAAAGCCACCTTAATCTGTCATTCTGAGCATAAGCGAAGAATCTCCGCCTTTATACTCCTACTCTGTCATTCTGGAGCCGACGAAGAATCTCCTACTTTTATTGAATTTCTCATCCGACGTATAAAGATTATAGAAAATTCGTAAAAACAGGAGAAGCCTAACTAATGGAAATATACATAGGAACCGATATAGTAGAAAACAAAAGAATACAACAAGCCTATGAAAAATACAAAGATAAATTCCTAACAAGGATTTATACACAAAGAGAAATAGAATACTGCCTTAATAAAAAAGAATACATACAATGCCTTTCTGCAAGATTTGCTGCAAAAGAAGCAACCATTAAAGCATACTACCAAGCCTTTAAAGAAATACTTACATTTAAACAAATAGAAATCTTAGGACACAAAAACCAACCTGCAGAAATTTTACTGCATAACATAGAAAACCCTTACAATTTCAAGATAAAACTCTCTCTATCTCACGAAAAAAAATACTCAATCGCTACAGTAATCATATACACTGCATAATTTTAACTGCACTCTTTTTCTACTACATCTTAAATTACAGCATATAATGATTGGCATAGATTTTGCTTATATTTTTATAAAGTAAAAAATTAGTGAAAAAATACTAATTACGGGAGGAATACGATGCAACTAAGAAAAGAGGAAAAAACAAACATAATTAAAGAATTCCTACCTAAAATAAATTACATAGTAAAAGCATTAAAACATCAAAATTTACCGCCAATAGTAGACGAAGAAGACCTTTTTCAAGTTGGAGTATTAGGGCTATATGATGCTCTTGAAAAGTTTGACCCAGCAAAAGGAGTAAAATTCTCAACCTATGCAGAAATCAGAGTAAGAGGATATATCCTCGACCATCTTAGACAGCTTGATTGGATACCAAGAAACATAAGAAATAAAGTAAAAAATCTTGAAAACAAAATCGTAGAACTTGAAACAAAATTAGGAAGAGAAGCAAAGCCAGAAGAGATAGCAGAATATCTCGGTATGAGCCTTGAAGAGTATATGATATATGCAGAAAAAGCAGTTAATAAAATTCTAATATCCTTAGATTCTGATGTTAGTAAAGATGACGATGAAAGCTTGCACCTTTGGGAAGTTATTTCAACAAATGACGATACACCGGAAAAGTATGTAGAAGAAAAACAACTTAAAGAAATTCTTTCTGATATAATAATGAATAAGCTTGATGAAAGAGAAAAATTGATAGTTACGCTTTACTATTATGAAGACTTAAACATGAAAGAGATCGCAGAAATTTTGGGCTGTACAGAATCAAGGGTTTCACAACTTCATACAAAAATTATGTTAAAAATTAGGAAGTTGATTGAGAAATATGTAGGAGGAAGATGATAAGAGACAAAATTGATTTGATGATATACGATGTTGAATCTTTTATCTACTTTGGGCAAAAGAAGATAGATAAGATAGTAAAAGAAGGTAGTATTATATCATTGGAAGATTCAATATTTATTTTAAACAACTTTGCAGAGACTCTAAATAAAATTTCAGAAATCGTTAATAAAATCCCGGAAATAGAAAGTAAAGAAAAAGCTGATGACGTTTGTAATATAGCCCTTAGTGCCCTTGCGTGGATCATTTTTACAATCCCGTCTTTAGAAGTCCATACTCCATTATTTCCGGAGAATTTTACAATTTATGAGAAAGATATAATAGACTTTTTAGCTCAAAGCATGATGGAGCTTGAAAATCTAAAAGAAGATTTAGAAAATCTAAAATCTTTTTCAGTAGATATTGCTAAAAATATCAAAGAAGCGTCTTTATTGTTTGGACATTTATCAAAAACATCAGAAAAAAGCATAAATTTTAATTAGCAATGTGTGATGTGTGATGTGTAAATACTTCCCAGTCTTTACCCACCTCTCACTTATCCACTTACTCACTTTCTCACTTTTAATAAGGAGTATTTGATGACATTAAAAGAGTTTATCATTCCAGCTATTGATATAAAAGGTGGAAAAGTTGTAAGGCTTTATAAAGGTGAGTTTGATAAAGTAAAGGTTTATAACGAAAATCCTATTGATATGGCAAAATATTTTGAGGATGCAGGGGCTGAGCATATTCACGTTGTAGATTTAGACGGTGCATTAGAAGGGCTGCCAAAAAACATAAAAATCTTAGAGAGCATAGTTAGGTCTGTTAATATTCCAATAGAATTTGGTGGAGGGCTTAGAAGTTTTGAAGCTGTTAAAGCTGTTTTAGATTTAGGCGTTGAAAGAGTTGTAATTGGCAGCTTGGCTTATCAAAATCCAGAAGAGTTTTATAAAATAGTTGAAAGCTTTCCAAATAAAGTAATTGTTGGAATAGATGCAAAAGATGGAAAGGTTGCCATTAAAGGCTGGACAGAAAAAACAGAAGTTTCACCATTAGAATTTGCTAAAAAATATGATGATTTAGATATATTTGGATTTTTATTTACAGATGTAAGCAGAGATGGATCAATGATAGGAGCAAACGTAGAAGCAACAGTTGAACTTGCAAAAAATCTAAAACATCCAGTCATTGCATCAGGTGGCGTTGGCAGTTTAGAAGATGTGATAAAGCTTTATGAAAAAAGAGAGTTTGGAATTTTTGGCGTAGTCGTTGGTAAAGCTATATACGAAGGAAAAATAGATCTCAAGGAGATTTAAGATGCAAGCAATATACACAGAAAATGCACCAAAACCAATAGGTCCATATTCTCAAGCTGTTAAGTATGAAAACTTAATATTCTTATCAGGACAAATTGCAATAGACCCAAAAACAAATGAACTTGTAGGCAAAGATGCCGCAGAACAAACAAAAGTCATTATGGAAAATATAAAAGCAATTCTTGAAGAAGCAGGATTAAACTTTAATCATGTAATAAAAACAACGATCTATTTAAAAGATTTAAACGATTTTGCAAAAGTTAATGAAATATATGGTCAATACTTTACTGAGCATAAACCAGCAAGGTCAACGGTAGAAGTCAGCAGACTTCCAAAAGATGCATTAGTAGAGATAGAAATGATTGCCGGATTGTAATAAGAAGCGTTAACATAATACATGGGATATTTAATCTTTACCATTTGAGATGAAATACGCAAAGCTCGTCTAATGAACTGTTATGTACGGGCGATCCGTGAATCGCCCCAACAATTAACACTTTTATACTACTTTTACTTACCTATTTTTAATAATCTTTTATTTCCATCTTTGTTTCCTAAAAGTTTACGATTTGTATATAATTTAATACACAAAACAAAAATTTTAATCAGATCAAAAGAGGTAGAAAATAATGATAGCAAGCATTTTTAAAAACCTCTGTCCTAACTGTGGCGGAGATATTACGTCAGAAAGATTATACAAAGGCTTACCTTGTGATAGATGTTTACCACAAGAGCCAAAAGAAGAAGTTTGTGATGTTTTAAAAAAAGGAAAGTTTAAAATATTATGTGATATTGATGATGAAGTTAGTAATTGGCAAAACTTTTTTAGCAAGCATATAGGTTCTCATCCATGGAGCTTACAGATAACTTGGGCTAAAAGATTTTTTTTAAATTGCTCTTTTGCACTTTTAGCCCCTACCGGCATAGGTAAAACTTCTTTTGGTCTATCAGTTGCATCGTACTTAACACAAAAAAATAAAAAATCTTACATAATCCTTCCAACAAAGCTGTTAGTCAATCAAACTGTAAAAAAACTTACCCAGATATTCAAGCTAAAAGAAGACCAAATCCTATTCTTTGGCGAAGAAAACAAAAAAGAAAAAGAAGCCAAATTAGAAAGACTTAAAGATGGAGATTTTTCTGTACTGATTACAACTTCTATGTTTCTATACAAAAATCATGACAAGATTCCAAAAGATTTTTCTCTTGTGTTTGTTGATGATGTAGATTCCTTCTTAAAAACCGCAAAAAACATAGACAAAGCACTTTATTTACTTGGCTTTGATGAGAAGGATATAAACCTTGCGTTAGAAGTTATCAAACTAAAAGCAAAGCAGAATAAGACAGATGAAGATTGGAACAAAATAAACCAGCTTACAGAAAAGCTTAGAAAGATAGAAGCAAAAAGAAAAGGTGTGCTAATAGTTTCATCGGCAACTTCAAACCCAAAGTCAAATAGAATAAAGCTTTTTAGAGAACTTCTTGGCTTTGAAGTAGGAACTCCAACATTTTACTTGAGAAACATCGTAGATTCTTACGATGATATAGAAAATCACGAATTATCAGAACTTATAAAAAAACTTGGGAAAGGCGGACTTGTATTCATACCTTCTGACAAAAAGAAAGAATATGTTGAAGAAGTTAAAGAATATCTAACAAAAAAAGGAGTTAAGGCTGCTACTTATGAAGAGATTGATGACGAAATCTTAAAGAAATACGAAAATGGAAAGATAGATGTTTTGATTGGCATCTCTTCTTACAGAAACCCATTGGCAAGAGGTATAGACCTTCCTCATGTAATCAGATATGCAATTTTTTATGGCGTTCCAAAAATCGTACTATCATTAAAATTTGAAGCAAATCTAAGTCATCTACTTTGGGCACTTAGTTCTATAAGAGCATACATTTTGAAAAAATTTCCACAGTATGCAATCCAAATTGATAAATGGATAACTCAATTAAAAAAATATCAGTATCTAACAGAAGAATTTTTACAAAACAATCCAAATCTAAAAGAAAAAGTAGACAATCTAAGATTGGAAGTAGGACAGTTTTTAAACTCAGAAGAGATAATAAATCTTTTAAAAGAATCTAACGAAGTTACCCTTAGAAAAGATGAAGATGGATATAAGCTTGTTGTATCTGATGTAACAGGATACTTGCAAGCAAGCGGAAGAACTTCCAGAATGTACAGCGGTGGAATCACGAAAGGATTATCAGTAATTTTGATAGACGATAAAAAAGCCTTTAATCATCTACAAAAGAGAGTCAGATGGTTTAGTGATGATATTGAATTTGTAGATTTTAAGTCAATTGATTTAGCCAAAATTCTTAAAGAGATAGACTCAGACAGAGAAAAGGTAAGAAAGATACTAAAAGGTGAGATTAAGTTTGAGAAAGTAGAAAGCATCTTAAAGCCAGTTTTAATAGTAGTAGAATCTCCAAACAAAGCAAGAACTATAGCAAACTTCTTTGGAAAAGCTGTAAGAAGAAGAGTAAACGACCATGAAATCTTAGAGACATCAATAGATGATAGATACTTAATGATTACTGCCTCCTTAGGTCATATTCTCGACCTTAATAAAGAGCTTGGATATTATGGAGTTTTTGTGAAAGACCATATTGTGCCAGTTTATGAATCAATTGAAGGAAAGGAAGAAATCATAGAAAGCATCAGGTCTGTAAGCTTTGAGAGTTTAGAAGTATACGTTGCATCAGACCCGGACACAGAAGGCGAAAAGATAGGATGGGATGTTGAACTACTTTTAAAACCTTACGTTAAAAATATTCAAAGAATGGAATTTCATGAAGTAACAAAAAAAGCAATCATTAATGCAATCAAAAACCCAAGAGATTTTGATGAAAATTTAGTAAAAGCACAAATAGTTAGAAGAGTGGCGGACAGATGGGTTGGGTTTGAATACTCTCAGCTACTGCAAAAAGCTTTTGGTAAAAATTGGCTTTCGGCAGGTAGAGTTCAAACACCTGTACTTGGATGGATTATAGAAAGAGAAAAAGAAAGAAAGCAAAAAATTTACAGAATAACAATCACACTTCAGCAAGACAGTAAAAAGCTTGAATTGGACATAGACTATCAAAACAAGCAAGATGCAGAAAATATCTTTAATAATTTAAACAACATTGAAATTATTGTAAAGGAAGTTAAAGAAGAAGATAAAAATCCTCTTCCACCATACAGAACAGACACAATGCTAAAAGATGCGAGCGATAGATACAGATTTTCACTCCCAAAAACAATGGAATTAGCACAAGACCTATTTGAGCTTGGATATATTACATACCATAGAACAGATTCAACAAGAGTTTCTGATGTTGGTATAGCTTTAGCAAGAGAGTATATAGAAGAAGCATTTGGAAAGGATTATTTCCAGGCGAGAGTTTGGGGAGAAGGTGGAGCTCATGAATGTATAAGACCAACAAGAGCAATGGAAACAGAAGAGCTAAAATCCATGATTTTAAGCGGTCAGTACGAAGGTTTAACCTTTGACCATATAAAGCTTTACGACCTTATCTTTAAACGTTTCATAGCTTCTCAAATGAGAGCTGTTAAATTTAAAGCGAAAGATGTAATCATAAAAGGCTTTGGATTTGAATTAGAAAAAGTTTTACATACAGATATTATTCAAGATGGATGGAATAAAATATTACCGGCCGAACTTCATCCAGATTTAGAGGGAATAATTGATATAAGTAATAATAAACAATTTAAAATCATGCCAAAGGCATTTCCATTTACCCATGGGGAACTTGTATTTAGAATGAAAGAAAGAGGCATCGGAAGACCTTCCACATATGCAACAATCATTGCTAAACTTCTTGAAAGAAAATATGTAATAGAAAAGAAAGGTTTACTATTTCCAACTTCTATGGGTATAAAAGTTTATCAGTATTTAAACAGCTTAAAGCATGTAAGAGAGTTTTTATCAGAGGAGTTTACAAGAAAATTAGAAGAGCTTATGGATGAGGTAGAAATTGGCGAAAAAGATTATCAAGCTATACTTTTTGAATTGTTTGAAAAAATTAAAATAAGACGTGATAACTGATACGTTAGATTGTAGTAAAATAATCGAATCTTTAAAATGCTTAAGAGGGTAATGCCATGGGAATTAGGGGTAAATTAGCTATTAGGCTAATTATATTTTCAACGATTTTAACAATTTTAACTGCTGTAATGCTTGGATTGGCTACACGGTCTATTGGATTAAATCAGTCAATACATGAAGCAAAATCGATAGCAGAAGCTGTAAGAATCGGATTAAACACGTACATGCTTACAGGAACCATGGATAGAAGAGATAATTTAATCAAAGACATGAAAAAAATCAATGATGACATAAAAGATATTTATGTTTTGAGAGGAGAATCTGTTATTAAACAATTTGGACCGCCAAAGAATAATGAAAAGCCAAAAGATGAAATTGATAAGAGAGTCTTACGGGAGGGCAAATCTTATGATTCTATTATGGAAAGTTTAGGTAACGCAGAATATAGAGTAACCATTCCTTATATCGCAAAAGATTATGGAACTATAAATTGTATGAACTGTCATTTAGTTAAAGAAGGTGAAGTTCTTGGTGCAATAACAATAAAATTTGATATATCAAAGTTTCAAATATATGGTGCTTTTATAAGTTTATTTGGAATTGTAATTTTTCTATTTATTACAGTTATAGGTATTGGATACATATATAAGTTTTTTAATAAATATGTTGATGGTTTATCTAAACTTAGAGAATCTATGAAATTTGCTTCAATTGGTGATTTTACACAGAAAATAAACATAAAATTAAAGGATGAAGTTGGAGAAACTATAGAACGTTATAACTCTTTATTAGAAGCTCTTAATAAAAGTTTTGGTTTTATTAAAACAGGGATGAAAAAATTATCGGAAGGCAATTTAAGCTTTCGCGTAGAAGAAAAGATGGAAGGGGGTTTTGAAGAAATAAGACAAAGCTTTAATAACTCTTTGGAAAGCTTAAGTAAAGTAATTGGCAGTTCTGTTTCATCATTTAATAAAGTTGAAAATAGTCTTATTACTTCTATTGATAAATTCAACGGTATATCCAAAAATATGAAAAATCAAGAACAATTTGTTATTGAAGTAAGAGATAATTTTAAATCATATACACAGAATTTAGAGAGCATTATAGAGAAAATTACAACGATAAGAGAATTATCTAAGAAAGCTCTACTGAGTATAACTCAAGGTTCAGAGCGGATGGAACAATTTTTAGCCACAAGTAATGAAATAAAAGATATAGGTTATGAGATTTCTTCTTTTGTTGAAGGTATTATAGAAATTTCAGAGCAGACAAATCTCTTAGCACTAAATGCTGCAATAGAAGCAGCAAGAGCAGGAGAAATGGGAAGGGGTTTCGCTGTAGTAGCTGATGAAATAAGAAAATTATCAGAAAAAACTCAAAACAGTGCAGGTTTAATTCAAAAATCCGTTAGAAATGTTCAAAAAATTATAGATGAAACATTGACAGCAACTAATGAATTATCTATAAACTTTAGCGATATTAAGAACAGCTATTCAGAAATTTACAATGCTCTTGACCCTCTTTTATCTACAATTCAGTCCCAAATATCAATTGTAGAAAAGATTATGCATAAATTGGATGATCTTGCAAAGATGTTTACTGAAAATACTGATCAAATATCAAAATTAGCTAAAGAGTATGAAGAAATAATTAGAGAATTAAAAGTTGTGGAAGAAGAAATGAAAAAATTTAAAATAAAAGGTAGATAGAAATGATCGAACCTTCTGTATTTAATCAAATGGAAGAGAAGGGAAGTGAGTTATTGATAAGAATTCTTATCCCTTTATGGATTATACTTTCAATAAGTGTAACTATTTGGAGCTATAAATCTACAAGAGCAAGAATTTTTTGGAAAAACTTATATAAAAGTATATTTCCTCCAAGGGATAAAAATAAAAAAAACAGAGAAAAATGGTTCAGAAAGTAAATATTTTATAAGTTAGAATAATATATAACTTGAGTGAGAAATTAGCGATTTTTATAGAATTTAGATAAGGAGATCCTTCGGACTTACATCCTCAGGATGACAAGGAACAATCTAATTTCGTCATTCTGAGCGTAAGCGAAGAATCTCATACTTTTACTGAATTTCTCATCGAAATACATTTTATAAGTCAAAAAATATAACTTTAATGGAGGCTAAAGTTGGCTGAGGAAAAAAGTAAATTAACGGGATTAGAAAAAGCAGCCATATTATTATCTATATTACCAGAAGAAAAGAATGTAAAAATTTTTAAACATCTTAAACAAACTGAACTTGAGAAGATTATCAAAGCATTACTCACATTAGAAGAGCCGACAAAAGAAAATATTAAATCAGTTATTCAAGAAGCATATAAAAATTTATCAGAGGCAGTACCTTTAAAACTTCTTCCGGATAATATAAAAAAGATATTGGAAAAAGCGCTACCTCCAGAAAAAGTTAAAGAACTGTTTGAAGGCTTAGTAATGGCTGAAGAAGGGAAAGCAGTTTTCCAAGAAATTGAAAAACTTCCTGCAAAGGTAGTAGCAAATATAATTAAAAATGAGCATCCTCAAGTTATTGCTTTAATATTAACACAGCTAAAACCACAAAAGGCAGCAGAAATAATCCAATACTTACCAAGAAGACAGGGCATTTCTAACATTCAAGAAGAAGTTATAAAAAGAATTGCATCCTTAGAAAAAGTTTCATCTAATATGATTAAAACCGTTGCTGATTCTTTAGAAGAGGAGCTTTATACAATAGGAGCTGGAAAAGAAGAAATGTTAAGTGGAATTGATGTTTCAGCCGAAATAGTAAACAACTTACCAAAAGATTTAGCTCAAGAAATACTTGATGAAATAAGAAAAGAAGCACCCTCTCTTGCAGACAATATCGAAGAGCGTATGTTTAAATTTGAGGATATTATTAAACTTGATAATAGAGCTATTATGGAAATTCTCAAAGCTGTTGATAAAAATGACCTACTTATTGCTCTTAAAGGTGCTCCACAAGAAATTATTGATAAATTTACTGCTAATATGTCAAAAAGAGCTGCTCAAATGTTTTTGGAAGATATGGAAGTGCTTGGTCCTGTTAAAAAATCTGATGTTGAAAATGCAAGGAAAAAGATTATACAGGCTATTAAAAATCTCATACAGTCTGGCGTTATTGAATACGGAGCAGGTGGTGAAGAAATGCTATAATTAGAATAAGTCAAAAGAGGTGATAGGGATGTCTGACTTTTTATCTCAGGATGAGATAGATGCATTAATAGGTGGAGGTAAATCTTCCGCAACTGCAGAAGAAAAAATAAAAGAAAAGCTATTTGATTTTAATAGACTTGAGAAAATTCAAAAAGGCGGATTTCAAGGATTAGAAGTTTTATTTGAAAAGTGGGTGAAAATCTTTAGAGAAGAAATTAGGACTGAATTTCCTGTGGTAAACATGGTCTCTAAAGGTAAAATAGTAACAATGAGATTTGGAGACTTTATTGGAAAAATTCCACTACCAGCATCATATACAATTTTTAATATGAAGCCTTTGAAAGACTCGTCACTTTTGATTATAGACTCTCGTGTTGTTTTTAACTTAGTAAGTGCTTTGTTTGGTGGAGGAGCAAGACCTTTTAAAATTGAAGGAAGAGAATTTACAAAGCTTGAAATCAGAATAATTGAAAAATTAGTAGACATTGTTTTAGGAAGTTTTGAAAAGATATGGAAAGATGTATATCCTATAGAAATTGAAAGAAAGAGTATAGAGTTTAATCCAATTTTGGTAAGAATAGTATCTCATGCAGAAAAAGTTATTGTAGCAGAAATTATGATAGATATTGAGGGTTTAGAGGTACCTTTAACGTTTGCATTTCCACAGATGCTGTTTTTACCCATCAAAGATATTCTTTTTACTGATACATTCGGCTCTGAAGTATCACCTGAATGGAGAAAAGAGCTTATTAAAAAGTTATTAAAAGTAAACCTTAAACTAATATTGGAATTAGATAAATTTAGTGTCTTAGTAAAAGAATTTTTAAACTACGATGTTGGAACAGAGATAATATTAAACAAAAAACAATCTGAAGAATTGGACTTAAAAGTTGAAGATAAGGTTAAATTTAAAGCAAGCTTAGGTAAATTAGACAAAAAATTCGCTGCAATGATAACAAAAGTAATTAAGGAGAACGATGATGGAGGAAATGGATAAACAAGAAAATAAACCTGAAGATAACCAAGAAGATTTAGCAGCCGCTTGGTCTGAAATGTTAAACCAAGACGAGAAAAAAGAAGAATCTCAAGAAGACTTGTTGGCTCAGTGGTCTGAAATGTTAAATGAAAGTGGGAAAAAGGAAGGGTCGCAGGAAGACTTGGCAGCTCAGTGGTCTGAAATGTTGCATGAAGAAAAAAGTGAATCTGTTGACGCAAATACTCATCAAACGCCGTTAAAAGAATCAGAAAAAAAAGAAAGCTTTACAAAAGAAGAATTTAGTCCAGAAATTTTAAATAAACTTGATATTCTTTTAGATATTCCTATTACAATTACAGTAGAAGTAGGCTCAAAATCTATGTCTATAGAAGAGATTTTAAAACTTGCTCCAAGTTCTGTAATAGATTTAGACAAATATTTAAATGAACCTATAGATTTAAAAGTAAATGGTGTTCTTGTTGCAAAAGGAGAACTTTACCAGGTAGATGATAATTTTGCAATAAAGATAACTGAAATTTTGACGAAAGAAGAAAGGGTAAGACTTGTTTCAAGTCAAATAAGAGGTTAAAAAATGGCAATAAATTTTCAACCAATTTATATTCTTGCTTCAGGTGGAGAAAGAGCTACAGAGCAGCTTGATACAACTACAAACAATATAGCTAACAGCAATACGCCCGGCTTTAAAAAACTTCTCGTTAGAGAAATGAGTCAAAAGATACCTGAAAATAAAGGAAAAGTTGGAGATCTTCTCGTTTTCCCACGTTTTATGGATAGCTCGGTTTTAAACTTTCAAGGACCTTTAATTAAAACAGAAAACAATTTAGACTTAGCGATTGTAAGAGATGGATTTTTTACGGTTGAAAGTGCTATAGGAAGATACTACACAAGAAATGGTCATTTTTCAATAAATCAGGAAGGCTATTTGGTAGATGTAAACGGTGCTTATGTTTTAGATGAGAATTTTAGAAGAATTCAAATTCAGGATAGCAAATTTCAAATAACGCCTAAAGGTGAGATTTATCAAAATGGACAGATTACAGGAAAAATAAGAGTAGTTAATTTGCAAAATTTACAAGCTGTAGGAAACTCATACTATCAAGGACAAGAACAACAAATAACCAACTTTGAGATAAAACAAGGATATCTTGAAGGAGCAAACCTAAACATTGTTAAAGAAATGGTTGAAATGATTAACAATCATAGAAGATTTGATATATACATGAATCTTGCAAAATATCTTGATATGTTAGAAGGTAAAGTTAACGAGATTGGAAAAGCATAAAAAGTTAAGGAGGTTATTAAAATGTTAAGAGCATTATGGACATCAGCGTCGGGGATGGAAGCACAACAGACAAATTTAGATGTGATTTCTCACAACATAGCTAACGTGAATACAGTTGGATTTAAAAGAAGTAGAGCTAATTTCGAAGATTTGATCTATCAAGATGTGAGAGACCCGGGTGTTTTAAGCTCAACTCAGAATAGAGTCCCGGCAGGGATTCAGATAGGTTTAGGTGTGAAAGTGTCTGATGTTGCAAAAATGTTTTCTCAGGGAAGTTTGATGAAAACAGATAATCCTTTAGATGTTGCGATACAAGGTGAAGGATTTTTCAAAATAGAAATGCCTGATGGAAGCGAAGCTTTTACAAGGGCTGGAAATTTCCAAATAGATAACGAAGGATATATAGTAAATCCAGAAGGGTACAGATTAAGTCCAAACATACAAATTTCAGCTCCAGAAACAGTTTTAAATATTTCTATAAGTCCAAATGGAAAAGTTATTGTAGTTAGAAATAGCGGTGGACAACAGACAACAGAAGAAGTTGGAAATATAAAGCTTTACAAATTCATAAACCCAGCAGGACTTAAAGCAATAGGAGGAAATTTATTTAAGTATACAGAAGCTTCCGGACAGCCTATAGAAGGAGACCCAAATACTGATGCTTTTGGAAAGCTTACACAAGGATTTTTAGAAATGTCTAACGTAAATATAGTGGAAGAGATGGTAAATCTAATAGTAGCACAAAGAGCTTACGAAGTTAACTCGAAAGGTATTATTACAGCAGATGAAATGCTTAAGACTGTAAGTACATTGAAAAGTTAATAATTTTTAGATTAATACTTTGGGTGAGAAATTAGCGGTTTTCATAGAATTTAAAAAGGAGATCCTTCGGACTTACGTCCTCAGGATGACAGGAAAAGGTTGATTGACAAGCATCATAGAATTCGTCATTCTGAGCGTCAGCGAAGAATCTCCTATTTTTTATTGAATTTATTACCTGACGTATATTTAGATTAATGAATAATTACTTTGATGAGAAATTAATAATTTTTATAAGATTGAATAAATTAAGGATAAAAAATTGAGCGCAAAACTTTGGAACATAATTTTATTGCTTGTTTTACTTACAATTTTTTATGTAAAAGCCGGTGAAAGGCTTGAAAAAGCTAAAAATATGGCTTTAGAGTATGCAAAGGAAAATTTTAAAGATGTTGAGATAATAGATGTAGTTAAAATACCACAGAGTTATGAAGAGAAGTTAAGTAAAGATTTTAATAAAGTTGAGTGTAAAAGCAAAGGAAAAAGTAGTATTTATCTATATTTAGATTGTACTTATTTGAAAGATGAAGAAATAGTCGCAACTATCCCTATCACATTTAGAATATCAGCTACTACAAAATGGGCAGTTGTAAAAAATCAAAAAGTTAGCATAGTTTATTTAAATAAAAACATAAAAATACAAATGCTTGGTGTAGCTCTTGAAAACGGTAAAGAAGGGGATTACATTAAAGTTAAAAATATATCTACAGGCAAAGAATTGGTAGGAAAAGTTATCTCTAATGATACTGTTTTGATAGAAGCAAGCAGGGAGTAAAAAAATGAAAAGATTAATACTATTATTCGGAATAATAGGTTTTATCACAGCAGGATGTGCTAAAAAAACAGAGTACGGAAAGCCATTTAACCCAAATCCACCAGAGATAGAGCAAGAAAAGGTCGTAAGAACACCCGGCTCTTTATACACAGGCAGCTATAACAATTTATTTTCCGATTCTAAAGCTTTCACGGTTGGAGATGTTATAACAATAAAAGTTGTTGAAAACATAGCTGGACAGACTGCTTCTAATACAAATACACAAGAGCAACAGAAGATGGATTTAAACGTTCCATCGCCAAAGCTAATGGGTAAAGATTTAATAAATAAAACTCCAATAGCCGGCATAACAGAGCAAAACTCAGATACCCATAAAGGATCTGCATCTACAAACAGAAAATCAACTCTAATAGCAACAATTTCTGCAAGAGTTACAAAGGTTTATCCAAACGGAAATTTATTTATAGTGGGGAAAAAGGTTGTTAAAGTTAACGATGATTATCAAACACTTGTAATTTCAGGTATTGTAAAGCCTACCGATATAATGCAAGATAACTCTGTAGATTCTTCAAGAATTTCGGATATGTATGTAGAGTATAATGGAGAAGGTTATATGGCAGATAGCTCAAGACCGGGTTGGTTAGCACAATTCTTAAAAAGAATCTGGCCGTTTTAAGATAATCCTTATAAGTGGCAGTCACATTAAAAATAATATAAAATAACTTTTATACCTTGGGTGAGAAATTAGCGGTTTTTGTAAAATTTAAAAATGAGATCCTTCGGACTTACGTCCTCAGGATGACAGAAAAAGGTTGATTGATAAACATTAGAAAAGGACAACCTTATTTGTCATTCTGAGCGAAGCGAAGAATCTCATGTTTTTGTTGAATTTTTTACCCGATGTATTAAAAATAATTTAAAATAACTTTTATAAAAAGTAAAAAATTCTTTTAAATTGAATAAATGAAAGTGAAAGAGTAGGGGCGATTCATGAATCGCCCTTACGAAAGTAATGTTATCTTTCTAAAGCTGGTGAAGAATCTCCTATTTTTATTGAATTTTTTACCTTACATATCTTTTCAAATATGATGATTATTAGGAGAATTAAAGGGATGTGGAAAAAAGTTTTAATTGCTATAGTTTTTATAACAAGCTTTTCTTTTGCCGCTGAAGTCAAAATCCGGGATGAAGTATATGTTGAAGGCTTTAGACCAAACTATCTTACTGGCTATGGTATAGTTGTTGGTTTAAATGGAACTGGTGATGGGACTACAAGCAGATACACATTAATCAGTATAGCCAATATGTTAAGAAAGCTTGGAATTTACATAGACCCTGCTCAAGTAAGAACAAAAAACGCTGCTGCAGTTATGGTTACTGCAAATTTACCACCATTTGCTAAGCCCGGGATGGCAATAGATGTTCAAGTAGCATCAATCGGTGATGCAAAAGATATCGTCAACGGTCTATTAATAAGAACGCCTCTTTATGGACCGGATGGGAAGATTTACGCCTTTGCACAAGGACCTGTATCAACCGGCGGTGGCTTTTTAGAATCAAATAAAGGTGGAAAGGTTCAAAAAGGATTTCCAACCGCAGGCATTATTCCAAACGGTGCAATCGTTGAAGAAGAGCTACCATTTGACTTTAATTCTATGACAGAGGTGACCTTAAGTCTTAAAAATCCAAGCTTTTCAAAAGCTCAAGAAATTGTAAACGTAATAAATCAAAAATATCCAGGATTAGCAGTTGTTCAAGACCCTACTTCAATAAAAGTTAGACTGCCACAAACAAAAAATAAAACAGAATTTTTAGCAGAGATTTTAGACTTAAAAATAAAAACCGATAAAGACAATATACCAACTATAGTATTTTATGAAAAAACAGGAACTGTAATCATGAGTGGAGATGTAGCCATAGATACTCCTGTTTACGTATCGCATGGAAGTATTTATGTTACAGTAGAAAAAACGCCTGTAATCTCACAACCACCACCTTTATCCGGTGGTCAAACAGTAGTGACCGAAGGAGTAACTACTAAAGTTCAAGAAGAAAAAGGTAGAATTATATCCATAGAATCAGCAAAGCTTTCTGATTTAGTAAAAGCATTGAATGATTTAGGAGTTTCTCCATACGATTTAATAGCAATACTGCAAGCCATAAAAGCTGCAGGTAAATTACACGCAGAAATAAAAGTAATGTAAGGGGGAGATTGAAATGTTTAAAGACCTTCCACCGTTAGAAGATTTGATAAAAGAGCTAAAAGATATAAAAGATGTAGGTATAAAATCTCAAAAGCATAACAACAATAGCTTTGATAAATCTCTGCAGACATATTTAAACCAACCAAAACAAGATGTAATAAAGCCTATAAAATCGTACTTTGACTTAAAATCTATACAAGAATCAAAAACACCGGAGGAAGTTGCAAATACATTTCAAACAATCTTCTTTGAAATGATGCTTAAAGAGATGAAAAACGGCCTTTTTGAATTTTCATCTTCAGATTTTGGAAATAAGATGTATATGGATATGTTTTTTATGCAGCTTGCTCAGGTAATGGCAGATTCTAACCAAATTGGACTTAAAGACTATATACTTAATGCTATTAGTAATTACACTAAAAACTCAAAACCAGAAGGTTAAAATTGGATAGAGTTTTACCTATTTTTGACAAAATAAACCAAAATTCAGATGCAATAATTATTGTTTTTATACTTATAATTCTTGGTTCTTTAGTTTTACCGGTTCCGCCGTTATTGCTTGATATACTTCTTACAATGAGTATCAGTTTTTCCATGCTAATTTTAATGGCTACGGTTTATGTTGATAGTCCTTTAAAAATATCTTCTTTTCCTTCTTTACTTTTGCTTGCAACACTATTTAGATTATCTTTAAACGTTGCATCAACAAGAAGAATTTTACTGCATGGACACGAAGGACCAGATGCAGCAGGTCACGTTATACAGTCTTTCGGGCAGTTTGTCGTTGGTGGTAGTTATGTAGTTGGTATTATAGTGTTTTTAGTGCTTGTAATCATCAACTTTATTGTTATCACAAAAGGTACAGAAAGAATTTCAGAAGTGGCTGCAAGATTTACACTCGATGCTATGCCGGGTAAACAGATGAGTATAGATGCAGACTTAAATAGCGGTCTTATAGATGAGAAAGAAGCTCAAAGAAGACGTCAAGAAATTCAAAGAGAAGCAGATTTTTATGGGGCAATGGATGGTGCAACTAAGTTTATTCGTGGCGATGCTATAGCTGCAATAATCATTACCTTTATAAATATGATTGGTGGAATCATAATTGGAATGGTTCAAAAAGGAATGGATTTCCAATCGGCATTACAAAACTTTACGATTTTAACTATAGGTGATGGATTGGTGTCCCAAATACCGGCTCTTATCACGTCAACAGCTGCAGGTTTAATGGTTACCCGTGCTGCTTCAGAAACAAACCTTGGTAAAGAAATATTTACACAGCTAACAAGCATTCCAAAAGCCTTATGGATGGCGTCAGGTGCTGTGTTTACTATGGGAATCGTTCCGGGTATGCCAACTTTACCATTTTTAATACTTTCGGCAATTCTTGGATTTTCAGGATACATAATGTATCTAACACTTAAAGAGAGAGAAAAAACAGAAAAAGAAGAAAAAGCGAAAGAAGTTATTAAACAGTTAGAAGAAGAGCAACCAGAAAGCTATATATCTCCACCGGAAGTTTTAACTTTTGAGATAGGATACAGATTAATCAAATTAGTTGATGAATCACAAGGTGGTGAGCTTATTAAAAGAATAAAAAATTTAAGAAAACAATTAAGCAAAGAGCTTGGACTGATAGTTCCACCTGTACATATCAAAGATAATTTAGAATTAAAGCCAAATGAGTATAGAGTTTTAATTAAAGGTGTAGAAGTAGCAAGGTACGAAGTAGACCCGGATAAACATCTTGCATTAGATACAGGTTCTATTAGAGAAAAAGTGGAAGGTGTTTCAACAAAAGACCCGGCCTTTGGATTAAATGCTTTATGGATAGATGAAGCCAACAAAGACAGGGCAAAACTAAACGGATACACAGTAGTAGATGTGCCTACCGTAATAGTTACTCATTTATCAGAAATAATTAAAAGATACTCTTACGAAATACTTACAAGAATGCAGGTTAAAGAAATCATTGATAATATTGCAAAAAGTTATCCTATAATAAAGGATATTGTTCCATCACAAGTTCCTTTAAATATACTTCATAAAGTTCTTCAAAATCTTTTAAAAGAAGGAATTCCAATCACAGATATCATTACTATTGTAGAGGCATTAGCGGATAGTATAAATAAAACACAAGACCCGGATATCTTAACTGAATACGTTCGGGGAGCATTAAGCAGAATGATTACTTCAATGTTTGCCAAAAACGGACAACTTACAGCATTAATACTTGGAAATAAAACTCAAGAATATTTAATAAATTTACTTAAAGAGAATGATTGGCAGATGCCACCATTAAATCCTGTTTTTGTTCAAAAGTTGATAACAGAAATATCCAAACATTTAGAAAACTTTATTATTCAGGGCGCAACCCCTGTATTATTAACATCTCCAAATATAAGAAGATATATCAAGCAAATTATTGAAAACTATATACCTAACTTACAAGTTTTGTCTTATTCAGAGATTGATAGTAAAATAAAATTAAATATTATTGGAGTTGTGGAAGTAGATGGAACCTAAAATAAAAATCTTTGAAGGCTATGATTTAAACAAATTGATGCACCAAATAAAAGAAAATTTAGGTGAGGAGTTTAAAATTCTATATCAAAATGAGATAAAAGAAAAAACAAAAATTCCTTTTTTTAAGAAAACAAAATATATCCTCATAGTTGAACCAATAGAAAATAAAATTTCTTTTGAGGATATCTTATCTGAAAATCTAGAAGAGGAAAACAAAAAAGAAGAAGTACAAGTTTATAATCCATTTAAAGCAGAAAATAAACAGGAAATTGTTGAAAAAACTGAATCTGTTATAAAAACTACAGTTCATAATGATTTAAATCAAAAACTAAACATAAAAGAAGAGTATTACGATAATAATATAACATACAAAGAAATCACAGAAGAATTTACAGGAAAAGCTTTAGACTTAATTAATTTACTGATTCAAAAAGACGTTGAGTTAGATGTTGCTAAAGAAATTGTAAGAAATGCTTGTGGATTAGAAATGGGTTCAAATAAGTTAGATTTAAAACACTTTACATATAGAGAATCTCTTATAGAAGGTATTGAAAAAAGCTTTATTTTTAAAGGAGATATTTTTAAAGATTCTGACAGAAGGAGAGTTGTAGCTTTTTTGGGACCAACCGGTGTTGGAAAGACAACAAATCTATTTAAAGTAGCTTCAAAGCTTATTTTAGAAGAGAACAAAAAGGTTGCTGTTGTATCGATAGACACATTTAAAGCAGGAGCAGGAGATCAAGCAAGAAGCTACTGCAACATACTTGGAATACCTTTCCAAATATTATCCGACCCTAAAAAGTTAAGAGAAACTGTAGATGATTTAGATTTTGTAGATGTTATACTAATAGATACTGTAGGAAGAAGCCATTACGACCATTGGAAGCTTGGGGAAATAAAGGAAACTTTACGCTTGATTGATGAAATAGAGTATATGATGGTGGTAAGCTGCAACTGGAAAAATAAAGAAAGTTATAATTTAATTCAAAAATATAGAAAATTCTTTAATATCAGTTATCTGTTTTTTACAAAAATTGATGAAACAGCTTATCCTGGTACGATATTAAATTTAGCATATAAAACTAAACTTCCGTTAACATACATCAGCACAGGTCAGAATGTTCCAGAAGATTTAAAAATTATTACTCCTGAAAGACTTGCTTCATATCTGCTTATGGAGAATGAATGATGGAGCAGCAGTTAAAACAATTAAAAGAACTTGTTAATAAAGCAGGTCCTGAAATTATACAAATGAAAAAAAATCCAAAATTTTTATGCGTGTCAAGCGGTAAAGGTGGAGTAGGAAAAACAAATTTTTCAATAAACTTGGCTTATATACTGGCAAACCATTTTAACAAAAAAGTTCTTCTGATAGATGCTGATATTGGGCTTGGCAACATTCACGTCATATTAAACATACCGTTGATAAAATCTTTAAAAGAATTTTTTGAAGGTAAAGATATAGAAGAGAACATAATAAAAGTTAAAAACTTTGATTTAATACCAGGGTTTTCTGGTATAGACAATATAAGCGATATAGAAAACATAGATTTAAATCATTTGATAAAGAGATTAGACGAAATATCCGGAGAATATGACTACATCATAATAGATACAGCTGCAGGGATTGGTAAAGAAGTAATAAACTTTATCTTTCCTTCAGACAAAACATATATCATAACAACACCTGAACCTACAGCCCTTACCGATGCTTATAGTCTAATAAAATCTGTCTTTAAAATTTATGGCTATTCTAATTTTAAAATAGTAATTAACATGTGTAGAAGTAAAGAAGAAGGACTAGAAACTTTTGAAAGACTTTCAAATTCTTGTAAAAGATTTCTAAATTTAGAATTAAATCTTGCAGGAATATTACCATTTTCTGAAAATCTTAAGAAGAGTGTTATATCAAGAACATTAATTTCTGAAAGTTATAAAACAGACTCCTTTACAAAAAATTTAATTGAAATTGCAAAAAAAGAAACGGGAGAAGATATCAAAAGAGAAAATAAAGAAAGCTTCTTTAAAAAACTGTTTTCTTTTATTAAATAATTAAGTGAATAAGCAGGAAAGCCTTTGGGTGAGAAATTAGTGGTTTTTATAGAATTTAAGAGGAGATCCTTCGGACTAAAGCCTCAGGATGACATTCAAAGGGTGAATGATAAACATTAAAGGAAGAATAATCTTATTTGTCATTCTGAGCGTTAGCGAAGAATCTCCTACTTTTACCCAATTTCTCACCTGACATATAAATAAGTAAATAAGTAAGAAAGAGGCGGATGTGAACTTAAGTAAAGAGCAAAAAAAGCAAATAGTTGAAGAATATATTGGCTTAGTTAAAAAAGTTGCTTCAAAAATATTTTATAGATTGCCGGATTGTGAGATAGAATTTGATGATTTGGTGCAAACCGGCATTGTAGGGCTATTAAAAGCTCTTGAAAATTACAATGAAGATAAAGGTAAATTTTCAACCTATGCATACATCAGAATCAGAGGAGAAATTCTTGATTTTCTAAGACAGCAAGATATTATGCCAAAAACGGAAAAAGATAAAATCACCATAGAGTATGCAGATAAACTTGGAGATGAGCTTCCTATTTCTAAAAATGCAATAATGCTGAGTTTAGATAAAATTATTTCTGAAGATGGAGAAGAATTTTCTTTTATAGATTTATTTGCATCTAAATCTAAAACACCTGAAGAAGAGTATGCACAAAAAGAATTATTAGAAAAAATCTCAGAGGCTATTGATAAATACTTAGATGATATTGAAAAGAAGATAATTCAATATTTATACTTTGAAGAAAAAGATCCGAAAGAGATATCGGAAATTATGAATATAAGCCTTGGGAGGATTTCACAATTAAAATCAAGAGCAGTGGAAAAATTAAAAAAAATTCTGTATGATAATATAGAGGGTTAAAAAATGAAAAATTTAATGCAACCATATATAGAAGGCTTAGGAATAATAAGAGGCAGCAGCAATAAAAAGAAAAAGCAAAATCTAGAAAAAAATATTTTCGATGATATTATTTCTAAATCTATAGATAAAAAAGAAGCAGTTAAAAAGAATAGAGACGTAAAAAACAAAGATAAAGACTTAGAAACAGTCTCAAGTTTAAATATAGCCTTAAGTCATAATGCAGTTAATAATAATGTAGAAAATTTAAAGAATGTTAAAAGTGAAGAAAATAAAATTAAAACCGGCTTAGAAGTTAATAGTTCCACCATTAATAAAAATTCTTATAAAAATCAACTAACTATCACTAAATTCATAGAGTCTATAGTAAATGTAGAAAACTCAAGAAAATTTAAAAACGATAAGGCTTTAGACAAATCCAGCTTAGAAATAAGTAATACTCTAACTGTTAATGAAAATTTAAACAAGCAAATAAATCAAATTAAAGACTTTAAATTGGCTATGGGAAGCTTAGAAATCAGACAACAGAAGATAGAAAGCATTATAAAATCTAATCAATTTCAAGATAAAATAAGTTTGCAAATGAAAAATACTAAACAAGGCATTAAAAGGGAAAATTTAAATGTTATTGAAGAAGAAAACTTACCGAACTTAAAAAGTCCTTTAAAAAAATTAAATAAGATGAATAATCTTGCAATAGATAAAACTAACATACCTTTAGATGATAAAAATAAATCAAATAGTGACGTAAATAATAAATTACAAAAAGATGTCATTTATAATCTTCTAAAGAAAAAAGAAGAATTTGACAAACTTACATCAAAAATTGAAGATAAAAAAACTGGAGAGTTAAAAGAGTTTAATATTCTTAAGTCAAATAAAGAGCCTGAACTTGAAATATCTATTAATAATTTTAATGAAAACTTGAGAGCGGAAGGCTTGCAAAATTCCAATGAAGTTAATTTTTATACTAACAAAAATAATGATGGAAACAATCTGGTTGCTACAAATTATAATGATAACCTACCTCAATCAGTAAATATCAACATTTCAAATTCTAACGATAGCAATTCAAACTATCAAAACAATCAAAACGATAACAATTTTAATAAAAATATGAATGGGCAAAATCAAAATAACAACTCCTTTGTATTCTCATACAATCAGACAAATATATCTGCTAATTTAGCATCAAATGCTTTAAACCTTGTTATTAACACAAAAGACGTTATTTTAGATGATATTACAATTCTTCAAATACAACAAATATTGAAAGATAATGGATTTAAACACCATAATATAACAATCAAAGATAAAGAAAAAGTTTTAAAACTATACGAATATAAAGCAATTAATAATTCTAACACTTCCGGGATAAACCTTGCGGTATGAAAGAAATTTTTATCAAGAAATATGCGTTTATTATTAATATTGTATTTTTAATAAATCTACTTTTTTATTCTCAATCTTTCTCAAAGGAAAATCCAAGAGATTTTATAAATAAAGCCTTGAAAGAATACAATGTAGGTTCTTATTATAGTGCGTTAGAAAATATATCAAAAGCTTTATCTATAGCAGATAAAAAATCAAAAGACTACAGACAAGTATTGTTGCTATCTGCTAAGATTTATCTAAGTATTGGTCAAAAGACCGGAATAAAACAATATTTATGGAATTCAGTATATTTTTTGAATTGGTATATAGCATTTGGCGGAGAAGCTAACAAAGATTATTACTATACTAAAGGTTTAGTTTATGAAAGATTAGGATTTTATGAAAGAGCCCTTAACAATTACAAAATAGCTTTATTTTCCAGCAATAGCAGTAATTTAACTAATAAAATCATTCTCGGTATAATGAGAACTTCTATATTGCTTGGAAACATAGACAATATCACAAAATATATAATTTACTTAACACCATTAGAATCTAAAGAAAGTAAGGAACTATCTTTTATAATGGGAATGAGAGCCTTTTACCTAAAAGATTACAAAACTGCTTTTGAATACTTTAAAGACACAATTACAAACTTTGAAGATTATTTATTAGACAACCCGGAGTTTTATTACACTGTAGCCGAAACTGCTTACAGATTAAAGAATTACAATCTTGCAAAAAGTATTTTTAGAAAAATCATTTCATATGTAAAAAATGATGATGTAATAAGAAAATCTTATTTGAGACTTGGTGATATTGCATCAATTGAAAATGACAAAATGGAAGCTTTTCAAAATTATCTTGTAGTAATAAATAGATTTCCAGAAACTCAAGAGAATACAGTCGCCAGACTAAAAATACTTGCATTAGGATTAAAGTATCCAGAGTTAGAAAATAAAATTAAATCCATAAAACAGCTTGAAGACCCAATAAGATTTATAGTTAGAACCTTAATATCAAACAGAACCAATTATATTGGCAAATATGCTCTTGGTAATTTTGGAGTTTTGGTTTTTCAAAATCCAACAGATTTTTTATTTAATAGGTTATCCTATGAGCTATCGTTAATATATCCTGCTAACTTTACTTACGAACAAGCTGAATATATTGCCAATCTATGGACAAAATATCTTTTAAAACTCTCTCCAGATAAATTAAGAATGTTATATCTGTCAAATCCAAAATTTTTTAAAGATATATTTGATAGAGATGTTTTAGATAAAATTTTGACCAGTCTTTCTGATGAAAAAGATATAAAACAAAAGATCGATTTACTAAAATCCATGGCCGAAAAGTATCAGGAGGATAAATACTATATTGATCTTGCCAAAGCCTTTATCAGCGATAAAAAATATAATTATGCCTTAGATACCTTGGAGAAAGTAAAAAATAAAAATTGTGATTATTATATTTTCACAATTGTTGCAAAATCTAATATGAAAATGGGCTATAAAGAGGAGCTAAATTCAATTCAAAATAAATGCGATATGGAAAATTTACCATTTTATATAGCTTTTGATTATTATTATTCTATAAATAATTATGAGAAACTTACAAAGTTAATCGATAAAAATAAAACTCAATTTATAGAAATGTATGAAAAAAACGAAATATTTAATAACAAAATTAATTTTCTAATAGAGAGTTTATTTAAAATGAAAAAGTATAATGAAGTCGCAAACATCTTAGATAAAATAGATTTTAAAAAATTAAAGAAAGAAAATATCTGCAAATCTGCAAGCATGACCATCATCTCTAAAATAAAAACAAAGAAAACAGAAAACATAGAGTTGTATTATAATTATTTAGCAAGCTGTAATGATGAATTATCAATTATTGCAAGAGAAATATACGAAAGTTCTAAAGTATTACAGGAGGTGGGAAGATAATGTTTGATGAATTGGATAAAATTAATACAATGTCTTCTTTCTATTTTGAAAGGACTAAAGTCATCCAGGGAAACATAGCCAATGCAAACACTCCTTTTTATAAACCGGTAGATTTAACCTTTGAAGAAGTTTTGAATTACCAAACAGTTTTAAAAACAACAGATGAAAGACATATTCAGCCAGAACCTAATAATTTTATAAAAATTAAGCCTTATCAAAACGGTATCATTACAGGATATGACCAAAATAAAGTCAATGTCGAAGAAGAAATGGCTAAACTTGCAGAAAGCTCAATAATGTATAAATCTCTTGTTGAAGTTATGAAAAAAGAACTATCAAAGATGAAATTAGCTATATCAGGAAAATAAGGAGGGATAAAAGATGCTTTTTAAAGGACTTGAAATATCTGTATCCGGTATGCAAGCTGAGAGAGTTAGAATAGATTTAGCTGCAAGCAACCTTGCAAATGTAAATTCTACTCATACTGAAAATGGACAACCTTATAGAAGAAAGGTGCCGGTTTTTGAAGCAGTTTTAGATGCTCAATCTCAAATTCCTGTTTATAAAGTTAGAGTTAAAGATATTCAAGAAGACCCATCGCCGTTTAAATTAAAATTTGACCCGAACAATCCTGATGCCGGACCTGATGGCTATGTTAGACTTCCAAACGTTGACCCAATTAGAGAAATGGTTGACATGATGACTGCGATGAGAACCTATGAAGCAAATTTAACAGCATTCAATACACATAAAGATATGTTAATAAAAAGCTTAGAAATAATTAGAGTATAAAAGTAATGGAGGACTGACATGAGAATTGAAGGACTAAATGGATTGCTACTAAAGTTAGATGTAGAAAAAAAAGAAGAAAGTAATACATCTTTTTCAGATTTGCTTCAAAACTTTATAAAAGATGTTAACAATGATTTGATTAATGCTAAAAATATAGAACAAGACTTATCACTTGGTAAAATCCAAAACATCCAAGATGCGATGTATCAGATAGAAAAAGCCGATATTTCATTTAGACTCTTAACAGAAATTAGAAATAAAGCTTTAGAAAGTTATCAAGAAATTATGAGAATGCAAGTCTAATGGAGTAAAGTCTCTTGGCTATAAATAAAGAAGTAATAATAAACAAAATAAAAGAAATATTTCAGGATAAAGCTAAGCAAAAATACATTATTGGTGGTCTTGTAGGATTATTTTTAATTATTCTTATAGCAATACTGATTACAAAGAATTTGCATAAAGAAGATTATGCTGTTTTATATTCAGGTTTAGCTCCGGATGATGCCGGCAATATTCTTACTGCTTTATCACAAGAAAACATACCTTATAAATTAGAAGGCAATGGAACTATAATCATGGTTCCAAAAGATAAAGTTTATGATGCTCGTTTAAAGTTGGCTGCAAAGGGATTGCCTTCCGGAAAAGTTGTAGGATTTGAGATTTTTGAAGAACCAAAGCTCGGAACAACGCAATTTCAAGAAAACGTTAACTATATAAGAGCAGTAGAAGGGGAATTAACAAGAACGATCAAACAGTTAGATGCTGTGATGGATGCAAAGGTAAATATAGCCCTTCCTAAGGATTCTATTTTTGTCAGGCAAGAAGACGAAGCAAAAGCATCTGTAATTATAAAACTCTGGCCAGACAAAGACTTAACAAAAGAGCAAATTAAAGCTATTGTATTTTTAGTTTCTCGTGCTGTACCGAACTTAAAACCAGAAAATGTAACAGTTGTAGATAATAGAGGTAGGGTTCTTTCTGATTTAATAGATGAAGAATCAGCCAACGAATCCGGAGACAAAACCGTTGACTTAAAAAGAAAATTAGAAAGGCAGCTTGAAAAAGATATTCAGTCTATGCTTGCTAAGGTAGTAGGTCCGGAGAGAGTAGTAGTTAAAGCCAGCGTAGAGCTTGAAACAGGAAAAGTTCATCAAAAAGATGAAATCTATGACCCGGATAAAGTAGCGGTAGTTAGCGAGAGAAAAATTAAGGAATCGGAAACAGAAGAATCTCAAACAATAAACGCACCACCTGGTACACCAACAAACGTTCCCCCTGTAATGAATACGCCTGTAATGGGTGGGGGAGGAAAGAAAAAAGAAAAGAGTGATATAACAACAAATTACGATGTTTCTAAATCAATGATAGAAACACAAAAACCACTGTTTACTATTAAAAAAGTAAGCGTTGGTGTTATGATTGATGGAAAGTATAAAGAAATTAAAGATAAGGATGGCAATATAATAAAACAATTTGAGCCAAGAAGTCAGCAAGAACTACAATCCTATGAAAATTTAATCAAAAGTGCTATAGGATTTGACCCAAACAGAGGAGATCAAGTTACCGTAATCAGCGTTCCATTTGAAGCTACCTCCACGCAGGAAGAAGTATCTACTAAACAGCAAAATTTAATAATGTATGTAATTGCAGGAATATTACTTTTACTTATACTAGGTTTATTAGCGTTTATTTTTATCAAAAAGAAAAAACAGAAAAAAGAAGAAATTATTACTGCTACTACTCTTTCAGCACCATTAGCCGGGGTTGCTGCTGAAGCATTAGCAAAAAAATATGAAGAAGAAAAAAGTTTAGTGTCGGAAATAGAAAAATTACCTGAATATCTAAAAATATTAGAAATAGCCGAAGAAAATCCTCAAATGATAGCTAATATCATAACAAAATGGATTAAAGAAGATGCTAAAAAATGAAGCTGAATTTAACTGATTTTACTCAGCTTAAAAATATTTCTGAAAAATTAGAAGAAAAAGAAAATGACAATAATTTAGAGAAAGAAATTGAAATTTTAAAAAATCAAATTAATCAATTATTAAAACAAATTGAAATAGAGAAGGAGAATGCTTATAAAAAGGGCTTTGAAGATGCTACAAAGTCCTTGGAAGAAAAGTATAAAAATATATTAGAACAAAAAATAAAAGAAATAGAAGCAAGCTTTAATGACAAATCCAGCGCCGAAATTAAACAAGCTCAAGATACTATTGAGAAAATACAAAATAGCTTAAAACAGCATTATCAAATATATTTAGCAAAAATATCGGAAATAATCTCTGACAGTATAGCAGAAATTTTAGAATTTCTGTACATTTATGAAAAAGACCCCGAAAAAGTTGCTGAAAAAATAAATGAGATATTAGAAGAGCTAAGGGAATTTAAAGTATTAAAAATTAAAGTCAGTAAAGACCAAAATTTGGAATTATTACAAAAATTTCTATCTAATGTATCTTTAGAAATAGATGAAAAATTAGAAGGAAATGATTTTATTATTGAGTTTGATAATGGAAAAATAGAAAATAAATTTAGAGAAAAAATAGAGATTGTAAAAGATGAAATTAAAAGAGAGATTAAAAAACTATCCGAAATATAAAGCAATTGGGAAAGTAAAAAAAGTTATAGGCAATACTATAGAAGCAATTATTCCAAAAGTTAGCATTGGAGACAAGTGCATAATAGATAAATCTATAGAATCAGAAGTAATTGGATTTAAAGACGGTACAGTATTGTTAATGAGTTATGAAAATTTGGATGGCATAAAAATTAATAGCCCTGTAGAGGTTTGCTATACAAAGCCGTCTGTCCTTGTAGGCTTGGATTTGCTTGGAACTATTGTAGACCCTTTTGGAAGACCTTTAAATAAAGAAAAAATTAACTATTCCAATAGCTATTATCTTAAACTTGAAACTATAAATCCTTTAGAAAGAGAAAGAGTTACAGAAGTCTTAGATTTAGGAGTTAGAGCAGTAAACGCTTTATTTACCATCGGAAAAGGGCAAAGAATGGGAATTCTCTCTGGTGCAGGTGTTGGAAAAAGCACCCTCTTAGGAATGATTTCAAGGTTTACAGAAAGCGATGTAAACGTAATAGCTTTGATAGGTGAAAGAGGCAGAGAAGTCAGAGAGTTTATTGAAGATAGCTTAAAAGAAGAAGGGTTAAAAAAATCTGTGGTTGTAGTAGCTACTTCCGATATGCCGCCTTTAGCAAAAATAAGAGCAGTTATGACTTCTCTTGCTATAGCGAGATACTTTTCAAATATTGGTAAGAATGTACTTTATCTTTTAGACTCCTTAACAAGAGTAGCTATGGCGCAAAGAGAAATAGGACTATCTGCAGGAGAACCGCCAACAACAAAAGGATACACTCCATCAGTGTTTACACTTCTACCAAGAATTATAGAGCAAGCTGGAAATTTTAAAAATAAAGGAAGTATTACAGGAATATACACAGTTTTGGTTGAAGGTGATGAAATTCAAAATGACCCAATAGCAGATGCTGCTATTTCATTTTTAGATGGTCATATTGTATTATCAAGACAAATTGCAAATAAAAGAATTTATCCCGCTATTGATATTCTAAAAAGTATAAGTAGATTAATGCCCCAGCTTGTTAATGACGAAATAATGTTATACCAATCAAAAATTATAAGCTTAGAGGCAAAGTATAGAGAAATGGAAGACATGATAAACTTGGGACTTTATAAAGAAGGGTCTTCCAAAGAAGTAGATTTAGCAATTAAAATGCATCCGGTTATAGAAGAATTTATTAAACAAGATATAAACGAAAGGATTGATTTTAAAAAAAGTATTGATGATTTAAAAAATGTGTTAAACTATTTTAAAAACATAGGGGGTGAATTAAGATGATAGACACCTCATTAACAACGTTTCCAGATTCAGCTACGTCCAATAAACCAAAGGTTGTTGATGCTAATTATGATAACTCTAAGATGAGTCAGAATGATTTTCTTAAAGTACTTCTTGCAGACTTAAAGTGGCAAGACCCAATGAACGCTAAGGATATCTCGGATTTCATAGACAACAGTGTTAAACTTAGGCAGATGGAATCTTTAGACAGTATACAAAAATTAGTAGATACACTTTCAACGTTTACAAACAGCATAGTAAACGCATCTTCAATGATAGGTAAAAAAGTTAAGTATGAAGGAAATCAGACTTATATATCACAAGGTCAATCAAACATTGAATTTAAATTAAATGCTCCAGCACAAAATGTCAAAGTTTCATTAGTAGATTCTAACGGCAATATAGTTGAGCAAAAAGAATTTACAAATTTAAATGGAAATACTACGTATCCTTTATCAATAGAAAATCAAAATTTAACAGATGGTTATTATAAAGTATTAGTATCAGCCAAAGATTCTGCCGGAAACGATGTCCAAGCAACTATTTACTCAACGGGAATTGTAAATGGTATATTAAAAGATAATAGTAGTTTAAGTGCGAAGATTAATAATGTCAATGTGTCCTTAGATAAAATACTGGAAATAAGTATGTAAAGGAGGGATAGCCATGCTACAGTCATTTTATACAGCAATAACCGGATTAAACGGAAATCAGCAATGGTTAAATGTGATATCTGATAATATTGCCAATGTTAATACAATTGGTTTTAAATCAGAAAGAGTTACTTTTGAAGATTTAGTTGCTCATAGCTTAACAACTTTTGCTAACAATACACCTAAAAATACAGAAATTGGTGGCGGGTCTTTCGTTGCCCTTACTACAAAAGACTTTTCACAAGGATCTTTTATGAATACAAACTCTCCAACAGACCTTGCATTAGATGGAGAAGGATTTTTTATGGTTAAAGATAACCAAGGAACTGTTTACTATACAAGGGCAGGACAGTTTAGATTGGATGCTAACGGAGATTTAGTAAACGTTGACGGAATGAAATTACAAGGATGGACACTTGATAATAATGGTAATATTGCAGGAGCTTTAGATAAAATAAACGTTCCTTATGCTATTAATCCAACGATAACAACAAAAATAAATCTTGTTGAACCAACAAATTTAGACTCAAGATCAAATGTTATATCTGCAACTTTTGATCCAACAAATTCAACTACATTCAATTATGTAAATTCAATGACTATTTATGATTCTCTTGGAAATCCACATACTTTATCTTTCTATTTTCAAAAAACGAATGAAAGTTCGACAGGAAGCACTTGGAAAGTTTATGCGTATAAGGATAACGATTTAACAACACAAGTAGGAAGTTCAACTTTAAACTTTGATACAAATGGAAATTTAACATCAGGTTCTCCGTTTACATTATCTTTAACTTTATCAAATGGAGCAACTTCTCCACAGGTAATTTCTGTTGATGTTTCAAAAATAAAACAAGTAGCTTCAGATTTTATATTCTATGCAAATCAAGATGGTTTTGCTAAAGGAGATTTGCTTGGAGTTGCTGTTACTGAAGATGGTATTGTAAAAGGTATGTATTCAAACGGAAATGTTAAAAATATTGCAAGGCTTGCAGTAGCAACATTTAAAGATAAAGAAATGCTTGTTAGAAAAGGTAATAACTTATATTTACCAAATACCCAAACATTTACTCCAATTATCACACCTGGAGGAATTTTGAGTAAAGTAAGAAGCGGATTCTTGGAACTTTCAAACGTTGACATTTCAAGAGAGTTTATCAACCTTATTACTGCACAAAGAGCTTATCAAGCTAATGCAAGAGTTATTACTACAGATGATCAAATACTTCAAGAAGCAATGAATATCAAGAGATAAAAATCATGACAACTTCACACATCACAATAAAGAGGTAGGTAATGGCTGAGGAGAAGGAAAATCAAGAACAGCAGCAGGAAGAAAAAGGTGGCGGGAAGAAGAAGTTAATCATCATATTAATCCCTGTTTTATTATTAGTATTGGGTGGAGGAGGTTTTTTTGCATATAAAACTTTCTTTGCAAAAGAAGAGAAAGAAAAACCACCGGAGAAAATTGCAAATGAAATAAAAAAAGCTGAAGAGCAAGGAGTAGAGTTAGAAGTTGGAACTTTTGTAGCAAACTTGGCTGATAAAGATGCGGATAGATATATAAAAGTTACTATAATTATGGAAGTTCAAGATGAGAAAGTAAAGGAAGAAGCTACAAAAAGGATGCCTCAGATAAAAGATGCAATTAATACGCTATTATTCACAAAAACAAGCGGAGAACTAAAATCACCGGAAGGAATTGAAAAACTTAAAGAAGAGATAATCAGAAGAACAAATGCTATTTTACCTCTTGGTGGAGTTAAAGATGTTTACTTTACAGAATTCATAATACAAACAAGCTAAACTGGAGAATATATTATGCATAAGGATATGGAAGTAGATGAGATATATAAAAAAATTAGCTTGATAAAAAATATAAATATACCTATTGTAATAGAATTGGCAAGTTTAAAAAAGAATTTTGAGTTTTTGCTTAACTTAAAAGAAGGTGATATTATAGATCTTGAAAAGAATATTGAGGATTTTGTAAATATATATTTTTTAAATGAAAAAGTAGGATTTGGTGAACTTGTTAACGTAAATGAAAAGTACGGAGTAAGATTAGTAGATTTAATAAAATGATAGATTTTTCAATAATTTTTAAGTTAATTTTATCTTTGTTAATAGTAATCGGAACATTATATGGACTTTTATATTTTCTTAAAAAATATTCAATACCATTTAGTAAGGCTAACCAAGAAGATATAAAAATCAGAGATGTTAAATTTATTTCCAAGGACATAGGCTTAATTACAATTGAGTTTGATAATAAAATATTTTTATTAGCATTTCAAAATGGTAAAATAGAAAAAATCAGCGAAAAAGAAACTACTCAAAATCTTGAGGATAAAGAATAGATTATGAATAGATTAAATAATACGTCGGGTGAGAAATTCAGTAAAAGTAGGAGATTCTTCACCGGCTTCAGAATGACAAATGAGGTTATCCTTTCTCTGATATTTATCTACCAACTTTTGACTGTCATCCTGAGGACTTTAGTCCGAAGGATCCCCTTATCTAAATTTAAAAAATCTCTAATTTCTCACCCCAAAGTATAGAGTATAGACTATGAATAGATTAAAAAATAAAAATCTTATGAGATGCATCAGGTGAGAAATTGGGAATTTTTATAGAACCAAAACAGAAATCCTTAGGACACTGTCCTCTATATGACATGACAGACAGGAAAGTTAAAAGTAAAAGATACACATTTCTAAAGCCGGCAAAGATTTTTATTCCTTGGCATTACTATGTCATTCTGAGCATAGCAAAGAATCTACTCTTTTTTTATTCAAAAAAAACATTAAAATATATGATCTTTCAGCTTAATAATCTCGATATAACAAACAAAATAATGGTTCATTCTGAAACCAAAAAAGAATCTGATGATATTTTAAATTTCTCATGCAATGTATATCTCATAATATCTATAATCATTGTTTTAACGCTTTTAAACTTTTCCTTTTCTTATGCTGATACATTTTCAGAGACCTTGGCTGGATTTAACCGTTTAGATACAACCCTAAAAATTTTATTACTAATCACTATCATAAGCATAGCACCGGCATTATTGATAAGCGTGACTGCCTTTGTAAGAATTGTTATAGTATTATCATTGTTAAGACATGCTCTTGGTATTCCAACGGCACCACCAAACCAAGTAATAGTAGGTCTTGCACTTTTTTTAACCATCTTTGTAATGAAGCCAACTTTTGACAAAATAAATGAAGTTAGTATTTCTCCATATCTAAAAAAACAGATATCTGATATACAAGCAATAGAAAACGCAAAAGAGCCTTTAAAAGAGTTTATGCTAAAAAACACAAGAAAAGAAGATTTAAAACTATTTTTAGATTTAGCCAATGAAAAACCATTATCTCCAAAGGATATCAGCATTTCAACCTTGATTCCGGCTTTCATGATAAGCGAAATCAAAACTGCCTTTGAAATTGTTTTTATAATATATTTACCATTTCTTGTTATAGATTTTATAGTTGCAAGCATCTTGATGTCCATGGGTATGATGATGATACCGCCGATGTTTATATCATTACCTTTTAAGCTTATGCTGTTTGTCCTTGCAGATGGCTTTGAACTTTTAGTCAAAGCTCTTGTTAGCAGTTATAAGTAGTGAGAGGTGCAATCATGACGATAGATATGGCAGTTAATTTAACATCTGACATGTTTAAAATTACTATTTTAGTTGCCGGTCCGGTAATTCTAATAACCTTTATTGTTGGACTTTTGATTAGCATATTTCAAGCTGCAACACAGATAAACGAAATGACTATAACATTTGTTCCAAAAATCATCGCGGCGGTGATAGGTTTAATCATTTTTGGCTCATGGATGACAACAAAATTAGTTGATTATACAAAAGAAGTATTGATGATGATCTTAAAGATTGTACAATGAGTGAAAAATGGTACTAATAACACCCGACCAAGCTACAACAGTTGCACTAATATTTTCAAGAATAATTGCGTTTTTTATGGCTTTTCCGCTTATTTCATCTCCAATAATTCCTCACAACGTAAAAGTTTTATTAGTCGTTTCTTTTGCTTACTTTACAATGCTAAATTTCAATATAAAGTTAGAAATAAAAGAATACGATTTGTTAGTATTCCTTACACTAATTCTAAAAGAAGTTTTTATTGGTTTTTCCTTAGGAATAATAGTTAATATATTTATTGGAGCTTTTTCTTACGCTGCAGAAATAATTAGCTATCTCATGGGGCTAACAGTTTTAAATATGTTTAACCCAGCTTTTGGTCAAACTTCTGTGTTATCCGGATATTTTCTTTTTTTATTTTATTTCTTGTTTTTTATATCCGGAGCTTATCAAATTTTTATAGGAGCTTTGTTTAAAAGCTTTGAAGTGATTCCTCTTTCTTCTTTTAATATAAATAACGGAGTGTTTGAATTTATCATCAAAAAAAGTTCAGATATTTTTTTACTGTCTTTTCAGATGGCATTCCCGTTTATTTTAGTCTTACTTGTATTTAATATAGTTTTGGCATTGATAAATAGATTGATCCCTCAAATAAACGTTTTTATGGTTGGACTTCCGGCACAGATTTTTATTGGATTTGTCATACTCATATTTGCAAGTTCATTAATAATAAGCGTAGGTCTTAACTTTATTGATAAAATGACAAATTATTATTTAACTTTAATGGAAATTTTTAGCAGGTAAAACATGGCTAAAGACCCACGTAAAACCGAAAAAGCAACCCCGAAACGAAAGCAGAAAGCCAGAGAAGAAGGACAAGTTCTCAAAAGTATGGACGTATCTATTTCTGCATCATTGTTTGTCATTTTTATTGTCTTGATATTTTATTTACCTTTTGCATACAAATATCTTCTTGGATACTTTAAATATACGTTTTCAAATCCATTATATCTAATTTCAGAAAATGGGAGAATGTTTATTTGGTTTACACTCAAAATATTAGCAATCTTGATACTGCCTGTAATTCTTATTCTTTTTGTGGTTGCGATCGCATCAAATGTTATGCAGTTTGGATTTCTATTTACACTGAAACCTCTTACTCCAAAGCTTGATAAATTAAATGTTATTTCTGGGATAAAAAGAATATTCTCTTTGACTGTTTTATTTGAGCTAATTAAAAATCTTGCCAAACTAACTGTAGCATTGTTTTTATCTTATTTCCTTGTAAAGTATCTATTAAATGACTTTTTAGTTTACATGACAGGCTCTATTAACAATCAAATTTATGTTTTGAGTAAAACGATTATTATCCTTGTAATGTCGTTTGCTTTTTTATCTGTACCAATAGCCATCGCCGATTTTCTTTATAGGAGATATGAATACGAAGAAAACCTTAAAATGACAAAAGATGAAGTTAAAGAAGAAAGAAAATCCTACGAAGGAAACCTGTTAGTCAAGAGAGAGATTAGAAAAAGAATGAGACAACTTGCACTAAAAAGAATGATTGCAGAAGTTCCAAAAGCAGACGTTGTAATCACAAACCCAGAACACTATGCTGTTGCATTAAAGTATGAAAGAGGAAAAATGCATGCACCAAAAGTATTAGCAAAAGGACAAGATTTAATAGCCCAAAAGATTAAAGAAGTAGCAAAAGAACATGACGTTAAAATAGTAGAAGATCCACCATTAGCAAGAACATTATACAGTAGTTGTGAAATTGGAGATTATATTCCAGAAAATCTCTATGAGGCAGTAGCAAAAATATTAGCAGAAATTTATAAATTTAAAAAAGTGGTATAATAATGATATATAAATGTTTTTTTTTAATGTGGAGGCATTATGAATCTTAAAACAATAAAAACACTTTTTTTATTTATTTTACTTATAATTAATATCTCTTTTGCACAAGTAAGTATTAAACCTGGCGAAATATCATACATAGAAGTTCAGTATAACAATATATTGGTAGCTGGGGAAACTTACAATATAACCCTAAAATTCACAGATGCTTTTGGAAACCCATCTAACAATTTTGGTCTTGCATCAAAGATAAAAGTAGTATCTAACGGTCTTGAAATTAGTAAATCTGAGATTTATCCGGGGGATATAAAAAACGGAGAAACCGTTATTACAGTTAAAGGGAAAAAAGCTGGTTTTTATAACTTAACATTCTTTTTAGATGAAAAACCATTGATTCTTAAAGTTTTACCACTTGAGGCCTTAACATCATCTATGAATTTTAGAGTAATAAACAATAAAGCAGAAACAGCAGTAATAGAATCTAAGGATAGTTATTTACCCGGTTATACGTATGAAATAAGAATAAGCTTTTTTGATAGAGAAGGAAATCCAGTATTAGAAAAATCACATATCAACCAAACATTCCTTATTAATGCCAATGGAAGTGCTAAAGAAGTAAATATAAATGATTTTAATGGAAATGTGTACAAATTTGATATACTACCTTTTACAGTTGAAGATTTTAACATTGTTGTCCAGGATAAATCTAATAAAAACATCTTAGCATCAAAAGCTATAAAGCCTGAGATACAAACCATAGGAAAAATTGAGGTAATTGCTCCATCAGAAACCGAAGCCGGAAAACCATTTGCTATAGAAATAAAAGTTTATGATACTCAAGGCAGATTAATAAAAGTATACGACAAAATCGGTAAAGATATAAAGCTAAAAGTTAACGGCTCTGGAAGAATAATTCCTGATATAATTCCAAAAGAAGCGTTTGTTGAAGGCGTAGCCCAAATTCAAGTTATTTATACAAAAAGTGAAACAATCAATATAGAGCCTGTAATTCTTGGATTGAATACAAGTATTGATGTAGAAAAAAAGGCTCAAAAGGAAGAGAAAAAAATAGTAGAGCAACCTAAAAAGGAACAAGAATTGCCAACAGAAAAAAAACCTGAACAAATACCGAAGAAAAAAGAAAAGAAAACCACCACCATAAAATTAAAATTTCCATTAGAACTTGGAATAATTAACAAAGTAAACCTAATTTCTTCAAAAGAAAGTAATTATATATATAAGATTTACTTTTCAAAGAGAAATTTAGAGTATGAAGTAAGAAACTATGAAAAAGATATTTTTATAGGAAAAGAAAATATAGGAAAACTAAACTTCGTTGAAGATAAAGACCATAACATAGTTTTAAATATATCTTTGAAAGATGATTATACAGCAGAAGCTTCATTGTTAAAGGATTCAAAAAATACTATTGAAGTTAAGGTTGTAGAAAAATGATAGAAAAGATAATCCTAATTCCTATTATTCTTAATCTTGTCAATCAGCCAAAAGAGACAATCGAAAATGAAAATGTTATAGAAATTCCTATATATAAGCAGGAAATTTCCATTCCGATTTCTAAAAAGAAAAAGAATTCTTACGTGTCAAGAAAAAGAAAAAATTTAAATTATAAGGTAAATGTTTATAAAGATTCTAATTATCTTCATATAAAAATTTCTATACCAAGAAAATATCTAAAATCTAATCAAACAATAAAACTGCCGCCGAAAAAAGTTGATGTAGAAATAGAAGAATAAAATATAAAGGAGTTAAGATGCATCGAGGAATAGTAATTTTAGATTTTGGTTCTCAATATACCCAGTTAATAGCAAGAAGGATAAGAGAGTTAAATGTCTACAGCGAGATTTTGCCGTTTAACGCATCAGTAGAAGAGATACTAAAACATAATCCAAAAGGAATAATATTTTCTGGTGGTCCTGCTTCTGTTTATGAACCTGATGCACCTAAGCCAGATGAAAAAGTTTATGATTTAGGGTTGCCTATTCTTGGAATTTGTTATGGACTTCAGCTTATAACACATCATTTTGGTGGAGAAGTAATAAAAGCTGATAAGCATGAGTATGGTAAAGCCGAGTTAGAAGTTTTAGATCATGAAGACCTTTTTTATAATATCCCACACTATACACAAGTTTGGATGAGTCATGCAGATAAAGTAATAAAACTACCAGAAGGTTTCGAAGTAATCGGCAGAACGTTCAACGCACCTTTTGCGGCCGTAAGAAACAAAGAAAAGAAAATTTGGGGCGTTCAGTTTCATCCGGAAGTAAGCCATACACTTCTTGGTAAAGAAATGCTGAAAAACTTTGCAGTCAGAATTTGTAAATGTAAACAAGATTGGACTATGGGCAATTTCTTAATGGAAAAACAGGTTGAAATAAGAAAAATGGTAGGTGACAAAAAAGCAATCTGTGCTTTGTCTGGTGGAGTTGATTCGTCCGTTGCTGCGGTTTTGGTTCATAATGCGATTGGAGATAATTTAACTTGCATCTTTGTTGACAATGGACTTTTGAGAAAAGGTGAAAGAGAACAGGTAGAAAAAACATTTAGAGACAATTTCCATATTTCATTGATAGTAGTAGATGCAAAAGATAGGTTTTTAAAGGCATTAAAAGGAATCACAGACCCAGAGCAAAAGAGAAAGATAATCGGTAATCTTTTTATAGAAGTCTTTGAAGAAGAAGCGAAAAAATTAAAAGATGTGGAATACTTAGTTCAAGGCACATTGTATCCGGACGTTATAGAAAGCGTATCAGTTAAAGGGCCATCAGCAGTTATTAAAACTCACCATAACGTTGGCGGATTGCCGGAAAGAATGAACTTAAAGCTTATAGAACCGCTAAGAGAGTTATTCAAAGATGAAGTAAGAGAGCTTGGCAAAGAGCTTGGATTGCCAGAAGAGATTATTTATAGACAACCATTTCCAGGACCAGGTTTGGCTATAAGGGTAATTGGTGAAGTAAATGAAAATGATTTAAATATTTTAAGAGAAGCAGATGCAATAGTTTTAGAAGAAATAAAAAAAGCAGGACTTTATAAAGATTTATGGCAATCTTTTGCAGTTTTACTGCCAATTTATACAGTCGGAGTAATGGGTGATTATAGAACATACGAAAAAGTCATAGCAATAAGAGCAGTAGAAAGTACGGACGGAATGACAGCTGACTGGGCAAGGCTACCGTATGATTTACTTGACACGATGATGAGACGAATAATTAACGAAGTAAAAGGTGTCAATAGAGTAGTTTATGATATCTCTTCAAAGCCACCTGCAACCATAGAATGGGAATAATTTGAAAATAGGAATAGCATTATCCGGCGGTGCAGTAAGAGGACTCGCTCATATTGGAGTTTTAAAAGCCTTAGAAGAGCTTGACATTAAGCCAGATATAGTCTCTGGAGTTAGTGCTGGCTCTATCATTGGTTCTTTTTACTGTGCCGGATATTCTCCCAAAGAGATGGAAGAGATTGCTTTAAAAACCAATTTAAACAGCTTCATACTTCCTTCTATTTCTAAAAAAGCTCTCTTTAGCTTAGATAAATTAGAAAGCTTTTTGGAAAAGTACATTGGGAAGATAAATATTGAAGATTTAAAAATTCCTCTAATAATCGCAGCAACAAATTTAAATAAAGCAACCATAGAATATTTTCAAAGTGGAAGTTTAATAAAAACAGTTAAGGCTTCTTGCAGTATTCCAGTTATGTTTAAACCTGTTAAGATTGATAAATATTTCTATGTTGACGGGGGTGTTATGAATAACCTTCCGGTAGAATCTTTAAGAGAAAAAGTAGATTTTGCAATAGGTGTGGAAGTAAATCCATTTTTAGAAGAAGAAAAAGATTTTAATAATATAATTTCAATAGGAATAAGAAGTTTTTATCTTGCCATAAGGTCTAACACTGAAACAAGCAAAAAGCTTTGCGATTTAGTTATCCAGCCAATAGAACTTGTTAATATTCCATTGTTTGCTACTTGGAAAGCAAAAGAGGCGATAGAAATAGGTTATACTTTTGCAAAAGAGTTAATTAAAGAGCAAATAAGATAAATATATATATAAATGTATAACAAACGTTTTAATCCTTACCTATTTACCTCTAAACAAATACTTTAATCATTTGAAATTATAAATGTATCGATTTTTTAAATCATTTAATTGTGTTAGAATATTACTATACTTGAGCCATCTTTCATATTTTAGGAGGGAAATATTAATGTTGATTAATCGTATTAAAATATTATTATCGTTAATATTTGTCTTTTATTCAACGTATGCATCAGCACAGATAAAAGTTGAATCGGGTAATATATCTTATTTTCAAGTAAACTATAAGAAAACTGTTAGAGCCGGGGAAGAAACCACCATTACTATTACTGCCAAAGACCCTTTTGATAACGATGTTACAGATTTTTCAGGAAAAGTTATATTAAAAATTAATAATAAAGATGAAGTTATTACTTTTTCAAGTGGTGTTGGAAGTTTAAAATTCTATTCTGAAACGGTAGGAAAATACAATTTTAAAATTTATTTAGAAAATGAGCCATTTAAGATAAAAGATTCTTATACATCTGGTTTTCTAAATGAATTTAGTATTTACGTTTTAAACAATAAAATTTCTAAAATTGAAATCATAACTTCTCCTGAATTTTTACCTGAGTATGAAAAAGAATTCTCTATAGTTGCGTATGATAAATATGGGAATTTAGTTAATGATACTTCTCATGGTGAACAATCCCTAATAATTTAAACTAATGGAAGCTTTAAAACTATCATAAGAAACAAAGGACTTGAAAATGGAAGGAAAACAATAAAATTTATTCCTTCTGAATTACACGATATAAAAATAGAGGTTTTCGATGAAAATAAATCTTTACTTGGGTCGAAAACTTTAGCTTTTGTTAGACAAATTCCAAAATATATAAAAATTGCAATGCCGGAGAAAACAAGAGCCGGTGAAGAGTTTGAAGTAAAACTTAGCGTTTATGACTAAAACGGTTTGTTAATAAAAGTCTATGATAAGATAGGAAAACCTGTAAAATTAACTCACAATGGTTCAGGAAGACTAATACCAGATATAGTATACCCTCAGCAATTTTCTAAAGGTATAGCTATAGTAAAGCTGATTTATACAAAAAATGAGCAAATTAAAATTACACCTACAATTGAAGGATATGAAAAAATATCTTATAGCGAAGGGCCAAAAGAACCAGCACAAGAAACTCCAAAAGAAGAAAAAGCACCGGAGATAGTAAAAAAACCAGAAACAAAAGAGAAAATTATTCCGGATAAAATAGTTAGAGCTAAAGAGCCAGACAAAATTTTAAATCTTTTTATACCTAAAAACATTGGAAAGCTTGAGAACGTTGAAACATCGAAAGAAGAAAACGGAATTAAAATCTTAAAGTTAGTTATTTCCAATAGAAATAGAGATATAGAAGTTATAAAAGTAAGCAGAAATATAGAAGTTAACGGAAGAGAAATCGGAAGTTTATCTTTATATGAAAATCAAGAAGGTGAAATTGAGATAGAAATAAAAACTCTACCAAATTACACTGTAAATCCTGTGTTAGATAAAAGCCAAAATTTAATTAAATTAGAAATATATAAAGATTAAAAGTTAGATAATGCCGGGAAAGTTGACATCAAGAATTTGTATTTTTTTAATTTTTTCGACATTGATGAACGATAGAAACTTATTCTCAAAATAAGAAGTCGAGCATGTTTTAAATTTTTTTTTTCGAGTTTTGGAATGAATATGTAGATATAACTTTGCCTTTTTCCTATCATCTTTATGGCTCTGCTCCGAAGACTCTCCTTTTCCTCTTTTAAGAAGAAAAGACGAGGAATTGAGAAATATGAGGTAAGAAAGGAAGAAGATTTTTCGCTTTAGCTACAGAATAACAATCAAAAAGCTAATTAATTTTTAGACTTAGTCAAAATTTGAAAGCACTCTTATTGAATTAAAATACTAATCAAATAACTGTATATAGGAAATATTATTTTATTCAAAACACCTAACATTAAAAGTAGGATTAAAACAAAAAACCCATATTGCTCGTATGGTGCAACTTTTTCATATATACGATTAGGTAATAAGTTTAATAAAATATGTCCGCCATCTAATGGTGGAATTGGCAGTAAATTAAATATTCCAATAATAAGATTTGTCATCACAGCATACTTAAAGAAAATAACCAAAGGAACAACTATAGCTTCAATCAGATTACTAGGTACAAAAGATGCTAAGAATGTTAAAAATCCTTCGTTCCTAAATATCCAATATAAAAGACTAAAAAAAATTGCGAGAAGAAAGTTAGCTCCCGGTCCGGCAAAAGATGTAATTACTAAACCTTGCTTAAAATTAACTTTTCTGAAGTTATATGGATTTATCGGAACAGGTTTTGCCCAGCCAAACAAAAACGGAGAATTAATCAAAATCAAAAGTCCGGGAACTAACAAAGAGCCAAATATATCAATATGAGGTATTGGATTTAAAGTCAGTCTTCCTTCTAATTTTGCAGTATTATCTCCTAACTTGTAAGCAACATACCCATGAGCCACTTCATGAAAGATAACTGCAGTAAGTAAAGCTGGTATCATAAAAATCACATCAACTATATTAAAGCTCATAATCAGCCTCGTTAAATTTAGTTAAATACTAATTTTATCATAATATACATGTGATCTTTCGGACTAAATTCCTATAATATGCTTTTCTTTTTTGAATTATCAAAAACTTTTTGAAATATTGATTATTTTCTGATATGATAATATACAAAATTTTTTAATATAAAGGAGGAATTTATGCACGTAGGGATAGCCTTAGATTACACACTTTTTATTCAACTTATAATATTCCTTGTTTTCATGGTTATCATGAAAAAAATCTATCTCAACCCATACTTAGATGCTTTTCAAGAAAGAGAGAACACAGTTAAAGCCTTGATAGAAGAAGCTAATAAAAACAATCAGCAGGCTCAAGCAATACTTGAAGAGGTAGAAAAACTCTTAAATAAAGCAAAAGAAGAAAGTAAAAAAATCTTAGAACAAGCACATCACGAAACAAATCAGATAGTAGCTGATATTTTGAGAAAAGCCCAAGAGGAAGCAGAAAAAGAAATCCAAGAAGCTAAAAAGGATATAGATAGAGTTGTTGAGATAGAGATGAAAGCTCTTGATACAACTATAAATAAAGTAGCTGAAAAAATAGCTAATAAGATATTGCTCAAGGAGAAGGCGGCATGAAAAAAGTAGTATTATTTACTTTGTTAATAACTGGTTTATCTTTTGCAGGAGAGCAAAAAGAAGCTAATGAAAGCATGATTTTATTTTGGAAAGCGGTAAATACAGTTATCTTACTTGGGTTAGTTTACTACTTCGGCGGAAAGCATATCAAGAAGTTTTTAAATGGCAGAAGAGAAAATGTTGCAAATATGGTTTTAGAAGCACAGAAGATGAGAGAAGATAGCCAAAAAGCTTTAGAAGATGCTAAAAGAAAGTTAGAAGAAGCAAAATATAAACTTGAAGAAAGTATAAAAATATCAAAAGAAACAGCAGAGAGAGAAAGAGAGCATGCTATTATGCAAGCTAACGAAATAGCAGAAAGAATTAAAATGCAAGCCAAAGAAACAATCAATATAGAAATAAGAAAGGCAGAAGCAAAATTAAAGAAATATGCAGCAGAAAAAGCATTAGAAGTATCTAAATCTTTAATAGAGTCTTCAATAAATCCTCAAACGAGCAATGAATTAATTAAAAAGACAATAAAAGGTTTGGAGGCATAAAATGAAGATAGATAAAAAATATTTCAGAAAAGTAGTCAATGAAATAATTGCTAAAACTGATAAGTCTGAAGAAAATCTTTTAAAGATTTCAAGCATTCTTGACATTCTTAACAAGCTCTTTAAAGAAAATCAAACATTTAGAAACATCGTTTTAAATCCAAAAGCTTCCATGGAAGACAAAGAAAAATTAATGGAAAAAGTTTTGTCTGCTCTTGGTGTAGATGCGGAAATTTCAAAATTACTTATAAAAATCGTTAAAGACAAAAAAGCGAATATTTTTAAAGAGTTAAACAAAGTGTTTAAGTTTGAAGTTGAAAAATTCTTTGGAACTGTTCAAGGTGAGATTATTTCAGCTTACAAAATAGATGAAGCATTATTAAATGAAATTAAATCTGTTATAGAGTCCAAGATAGGTAAAAAGGTAGAGTTTACAGTTAAAGAAGATAACAGTTTGATAGGTGGAGCTGTAATAAAAGCAGGAACCTACATTATTGATACATCTGTTAAGTCTTACTTAAAACGTTTAGAAAGTACATTATCAAGATTTTAATATAAAAGGAGGTTAAAGATAGATGTCTGTAATAAGAGCTGATGAAGTATTAGAAAGTTTAAACAAACAAATTGAGGAATTTCAAGTAAGTGCAAACTTAGAAGAGGTCGGAACGGTTATCCAAGTTGGTGACGGTGTTGCTCGTATCTACGGTCTTGAAAAGGCTATGATGGGTGAGATGCTTGAGTTTGAAAGTGGAATCGTTGGCGTTGTGTTCAACCTTGAAGAGGACAACGTTGGTGCGGTTTTACTTGGTTCAGACGTAGCCGTTAGAGAGGGTAGCATAGTTAAAAGAACTGGAAAAATCCTGTCTGTTCCAGTAGGAAAAGGCTTGCTTGGAAGAGTTGTTGATGGACTTGGAAATCCAATTGATGGAAAAGGACCATTAACAGATATAGCATATTATTCTCCGGTTGAAAAAATTGCTCCGGGGGTTGTAAAAAGAAAATCTGTTCACGAGCCACTCCAAACCGGTATTAAAGCTATTGACGCGATGATTCCAATCGGAAGAGGACAAAGGGAGCTTATCATTGGTGATAGAGCAACAGGTAAAACAACAATCGCAATAGATACAATCCTAAACCAAAAGGGTCAAGGAGTATACTGTATTTACGTTGCAATCGGTCAAAAGAGGGCTAACGTAGTTCATATAGTTGAAACATTACAAAAACACGGTGCTATGGAATATACAACTGTAGTTGCTGCTACATCTTCAGACCCAGCAACAATGCAATACATAGCTCCGTTTGTAGGATGTACAATTGGTGAATATTTCAGAGACAATGGAATGCATGCATTAGTTATTTATGACGACTTGACAAAGCATGCTTACGCATACAGACAGTTATCATTGCTATTAAGAAGACCACCAGGAAGGGAAGCTTATCCAGGTGACGTTTTCTACTTACATTCAAGATTGCTAGAAAGAGCTGCAAAACTAAATGATGAGCTTGGGGCAGGTTCTTTAACAGCATTGCCTATCATTGAAACTCAAGCAGGTGACGTTGCAGCTTACATTCCTACAAACGTTATTTCTATTACGGACGGTCAGATATTCTTGGAAGCAGACCTTTTCTATAAAGGTATCAGACCTGCTATTAACGCCGGTATCTCTGTATCAAGGGTTGGTGGTGCAGCACAAATTAAAGCTATGAAGCAAGTTGCAGGTACATTAAGACTTGACCTTGCACAATACAGAGAACTTGAGGCATTCGTTCAGTTTGCTTCTGAACTTGATAAAGCTACACAGGCACAAATTGCAAGAGGACAAAGAATGGTTGAGCTTTTAAAACAACCACCAAACCAACCTGTTCCGGTTGAAAAACAAGTTGCGATTATATATGTAGCCGGACAAGGATATTTAGACGATGTTTCGGTTAATGCAATACAAAAATTTGAAAAAGAATTTTATGTATTCTTAGATACAGAAAAACCGGATATCTTGGAAGCAATCAGAAGAGAAAAAGCATTAACAGATGATATAAAAGCTAAACTTGATGCTGCTGTTAAAGAATTCAAACAAAAGGTAGCATTCTAAGGAGATAAACGATGGCTAAGTTATCACCAAGAGATATTAAAAGAAAAATAAACGGTATAAAAAATACTCAAAGAATTACAAAAGCGATGAAGGCAGTTTCTGCTGCCAAATTAAGAAAGGCACAAGCACTCTTATACGCAACAAGACCATACTCAAATAAACTCTATGAGTTGATAGAAGACTTAGCTGTTTATATTGACAGAGAATCTCATCCACTTCTTGAAAAAAGGGAAGAAAAAAGCGTAGATTTGGTAATTATAACGGCAGATAGAGGGTTGGCTGGTGCATTTAACTCAAATGTTATAAAAACCGCTTGGAGAGAGATTCAAAGGTTAAAAAGTGAAGGCAAAGAAGTTAGCCTTCTCCTAATTGGTAGAAAAGGGGTTAATTTTTACAAAAATAAAGGTTTTAACATAATAGAAGCTTATGAGGATATTTACAGAGACCAAGTAAATTTAACTTACACTGCAAAAGTTGGTGGAATTCTTGCATCAAGATTTATAGACAAAAAATCCGATGCTGTTTATCTAATTAATAATGAACTAATTACTTCTTCTACATATGAGACAAAGATTAGAAAATTACTACCACTTGAATCTACTGCTTCTTCAAAGAAATTAGAAGAAGTATCAGTGTACAACATAGAACCATCAAAAGAAGAAGTTTTAAGCTCCTTACTACAAAGATATATAAATTATCAATTATTTAGAGCTTTGGTAGAATCATCCACTGCCGAACATTCTGCAAGAATGCTTGCGATGGATAATGCTACGAAAAACGCAGGCGAAGCAATCAGAAAATGGACAATTATATTTAACAAAGCAAGACAAGAGGCAATCACTACTGAACTTATTGATATTATTAATGCTGCAGAAGCAATTAAGTAAAAAACTAAGGAGGAATATAAATGGCTAAAGGAAAAGTTATTCAAATAGTTGGACCGGTTGTAGACGTTGAATTCACAGAAGGCGAATTACCGGCTATAAGAAACGCATTAAAAGTACAAAGAACTGCTATTGATGATACTGGAAAAGAATATGTAGAAGATTTATATCTTGAAGTTGCTCAACATCTTGGAGATAACAGAGTAAGAACAGTTGCATATGGTCCTACCGATGGTCTTGTTAGAGGTGTTGAAGTAGAAGATTTAGGTTCTCCTATTAAAGTACCTGTAGGAAAGGCATCTCTTGGAAGAATCTTTAACGTTGTAGGACAGCCAATTGACGAAGCTGGACCGGTTAACGCAGAAGAGTATTGGCCAATATTCAGAGAAGCTCCTTCTTTTGAAGAACAGTCAACAAAAGTTGAACAGTTTGAAACAGGTATTAAAGTTATAGACTTACTCGTTCCACTAATTAAAGGTGGTAAAGTTGGATTATTCGGTGGTGCGGGCGTTGGTAAAACAGTTCTTATGCAGGAATTAATTCACAATATCGCTAAGTTCCACTCTGGATACTCTGTTGTTGTTGGTGTTGGTGAAAGAACAAGGGAAGGAAATGACCTATGGATGGAGATGAAAGAATCAGGCGTTTTACCATACACAGCTATGGTATATGGTCAGATGAACGAGCCACCGGGAGTTAGATTTAGGGTAGCTCAAACAGGTCTAACAATGGCTGAATATTTCAGAGATGTTGAGAAACAAGACGTTCTTATTTTTATAGACAACATATTTAGATTTGTTCAAGCAGGTGCGGAAGTTTCAACACTTCTTGGAAGATTGCCGTCTGCGGTTGGTTATCAGCCAACTCTTGGCACCGACGTTGGTGAAGTTCAAGAAAGAATTGCTTCTACAAAGAATGGTTCTATTACTTCTATTCAAGCAGTTTATGTACCGGCTGACGACATCACAGACCCAGCTCCAGCATCTATTTTCGCACACTTAGATGCTACTATTGTTCTCCAAAGAAGATTAACAGAGCTTGGAATTTATCCGGCTATTGACCCGCTTGAATCTACATCAAGAGCATTAGCTCCAGAATACATTGGAGAAGAACATTATTATGTAGCAAGAGAAACTCAAAGAATTCTCCAAAGATACAAAGAATTACAAGAAATAATCGCAATCCTTGGCATGGAAGAGCTTTCTGAAGAAGATAAAGCAATCGTTGGTAGAGCAAGAAGATTACAAAGATTCTTAGCTCAAAGATTCCACGTTGCAGAACAGTTTACAGGTCAGCCGGGTTCTTATGTTAAGAAGGAAGAAACTATCAGGTCATTTAAAGAAGTTGTTGAAGGTAAATGGGACCACTTACCAGAGCAAGCATTCTACATGGTTGGTGGCATAGAAGAAGCTAAAGAAAAAGCTGAAAAATTAGGCGTTAAAGTTTAACTAAAATTATAGACTCGGGACTCAAATCCCGGGTTTTAAAAATTATTCTTAAATTATTTAATCTATATCAAGTGTTCAAATAAACTGTAAATTAAAATATTTTAAAGAAAAGGGGATCCTTCGGACTTATGTCCTCAGGATGACAGCGAAAAGTTGAATGATAAGCATCAGAGGAAGGATAATCTTATTCGTCATTCTGAGCGTAAGCGAAGAATCTCCTACTTTAATTAAATTTCTCACGCGACGTATCAAACTATTTTAAATAAATCGTAATTAAACCTCTTACATATAATCTTTTAGGCTTTTACATTGATTTGAATTTTTAAAATTTTTCCTTTATTCTTATAATATGATAATTAAAATATTTAAACTTTTAAAATAAAACGAGATTTTTAATGAAGTTGAACATTTTTCTTTTAACTTTGTTGCTCATTTTTAAATTTTCTTTTGCTGAAACTGTAGACCAGCTTATAGAATTAGCTTTAAAAAATAATCCACAGTTAAAAAAGATAGAAAAAGAATTAAAAGTTTTGGAAAGTAAGGTTCATGTTGCAGATAAACTTCCAAACCCATCTTTTTCATTAAGTTTTAGCGATGGAGGCAAAATCACTGTAAGACAATATTTGCCATGGTATGATAAACTCAAAATAAACAAACAAATAGAAGAAAAAAACTACGAAGCACAAATTTATGTATACAAATTAGAAAAGAATAAGATTGTCAGACAAATAAAAGAAAATGCTTATTATGTATGGCTTTATAGAGAGAAAATAAAAACCCTTAATGGTCTTGAAAATTTATTAAAAGACATAATGAATAGAACAAGAGATGAAGATAGATTAAAAATCTTATTATCAAACATCATTTTAGAAAAAATAAACTATCATTCGAATCTTAATAAAAAGATTCAAGAGTTAAAAACAGTTGTAAATTCTGAGTTTAGTGATGTTGAAATAGACTTAAATGAAAATAAAGATTTTTCTATAGATGAAGCTATTTCTAAGGTAGAAACAGCTAGCCCATTGATTAAAAATTTAGAGAATAAATTAGAAAGAGATAGACTGTCTTATAAATTGTCAAGAGAAATATATTATCCAGATGTTACACTTTCTTTAGATTATAAAGCAAAAGAAGATATAAAGAATGCTTTTTCTATGGGCGTTGGTTTAAATGTTTATCTGCCATTTTGGAGAACATTATCTCAAGAGCAATCAGTATTGGCTCAGAAACTATTTGTAATATCTCAACAAGAACAAAAATTAGAACTTCTAATCAATTTAAAATATATTTTATCTATAAACTATGAAGATTATTTATCTGCTAAAGAGAGGTTAAGGATTTTAAAAGATTTTAGTATCAACTACGAAAACAGTCTAAAAAAAGCAATTAATGAATATGCTCAAAACGTTAGTAATTTTCAAAACTTTTATGTTATCTTTAATGAATACAAAAATTATAAGATGTCTATCTTGGAACAAGTTTTGAATGTCTATCTATCAATAGCAAGAATAGAAGAACTAACTTCAGATTAGTTAATCTATGATATAATTGATATTTTAAAGCATCTTCGAGGTTACGATGGAAAAAATTTTAGAAGCTTGTGGAACATTGGTACATTCAGAAGAATATCCGATTTTTTACCATGATAAATCAAGAGAGATTTGGATAACAGGATACAAAGATGGGAAAAAATTTGATTTGTTTATAAAGAAACTTTATGACGGAACATTAAAACTGATATACGAAATACCTGAAGAAAGAAAGGTTGCACTTTTTTTTAGATGAAGATAAGTTAATTAACCGTTTAAAAAACAATATTTGAAAAAGAGGTGGTAGAAGATAAATGAAAATGAATGTCGGTATAGTAGGATTACCTAATGTTGGAAAATCCACAATTTTTAATGCCCTTACAGAAACAGCAAAGGCAGGAGTTGCTAACTATCCATTTTGCACCATAGACCCAAACGTTGGAATAGTTAACGTTCCTGATGAAAGACTTTATAAAATTGCAGAGCTGGAAAAAAGTAAAAACATAGTTCCTGCAACGATAGAATTTGTAGATATAGCAGGTCTTGTTAGAGGAGCAAGCAAAGGAGAAGGCTTAGGTAATCAATTTTTAGCAAACATAAGACAAGTATCAGCTATTGCACACGTCGTTAGATGTTTTGATGATCCGGATATTATTCACGTAGAAGGTTCTGTAAATCCTGTAAGAGATGCTGAAATAATTGAAACAGAACTAATATTAGCAGATTTACAATCAATAGAAAAAAGATATGAAAGGTCAGCGAAAGCTGCAAAAACAGGAAATAAAGAAGCTAAATTTGAAGTTCAAGTCTTAGAAAAAGCTAAAGCTATTTTAGAGGATTTAAAACCACTTAGAACAAATCTTGATAAATTTGAAGAAGAAGAGATACAGTGGCTTACAAAAACACTTTATCCAATAACAATAAAACCGCTTATGTATGTTGCAAACATTCCAGAAGAAGATTTGCCGGAAGGGGAAGGAAACGTATATTTACAGCAACTTAAAGAAAAAGCAAAACAAGAAAATGCACCAGTGGTAGTTTTATGTGGAAAAGTTGAGCAAGAATTAATAGAACTTCCGAAAGAAGAAAGACAGGAATTTTTAAACGCCCTTGGCTTAAAAGAACCAGGATTAAACAGAATGATTAAAACAGGCTATGCACTTCTTGATCTGATTACTTACTTTACAGCAGGAGAAAAAGAAGCAAGAGCATGGACGATTAAAAGAGGGACAAAAGCACCCCAAGCAGCAGGAGAAATTCACTCAGACATAGAAAGAGGTTTTATTGCGGCAGAAGTGATAAATTATGATGACTATATTAAAATTGGCTCAATGCAAAAAGCAAAAGAGCTTGGAATGGTAAGAATAGAAGGAAAAGAGTATGTTGTTAAAGACGGCGATATTATGTATTTCAGATTCAATGTTTAAACGTGATAGGTGAGAGGTGAGAGACTGAAATGCTAACAATTCTCACCATTTCACTATACAGATTTTCATCTTATATTTTTTAGAATTGATAATGAATTTCATAACATTGCTTATTTATCTTTCTTTCAAGACGCATTCTTAATTGAGAATGCTTGGAAAAATCAACATCATCATTTTGCAGCCGGCGAAGAATCTCCTTTTTCAACCCTCTTCCTTTCAAGTAACAATAAAAGAGGGGATCCTTCGGACTTATGTCCTCAGGATGACAGCGAAAAGTTGAATGATAAGCATCAGAGGAAGGATAACCTTATTCGTCATTCTGAGCGTAAGCGAAGAATCTCATACTATTATTAAATTTCTCACCCGACGTATTATTAAAAAATTTTAATGATTTTATCATTCGTGCTTGTATATAATTATCTGATTAAAATTAATGATTAACAAGGATAACTATGAAAAAATTTATAACTGTAATAACTGCATGTATTGGTTTTAATGTATCTTTTAGCTTAGCCGAAGATGTTAATCAAAAAATAACTATAAACGATGCGATCAAGATAATAAAAGAAAACAACTACGATGTAAAAATTGCATCTTATGAAGTTAAAAAAGTCGAAGGTCAATATATTCAGACAAAATTTTATCAAAATCCAACCTTATCAGTAAATTATACAGGTCTTGTGTTTGGTAAGAACATTGTGTACGATACCGGAAATACGATGTTATCCATAAGAGTAGACCAGCCTTTTGAACTTGGTGGAAAAAGAGAAAACAGAATCAAATCTGCTTTCTATCAATTACAATCCGTTAACTATCAAAAAGAAGATACTACAAGGAGCGTAATTTTAAACTTCTTATCTGTTTACTTTCAAACGTTGTCTGATAAAAGTTATTATGAGTATTTAAAGCAGGATTTAGATGATTATGAAAAAATGCTTCAAATCCAAGAAAAGAAACAAAAAGCCGGTTTTTTAAGTCTAATAGACTATATGAAGCTCCAGTTGTACAAAAATGAGCTGGAAAACAGTAAATTACAAGCAGAAAGTACTTATAAAAAAGATTTGCAGGAGATTAAATTTTATCTAAATGGAAATTATGAGCCAGTATCTGTAAATATAGATACTAAAGAACCAAATCTTGATGATTTAGTTCAAAAAGCAACAGAAAAAAGAGAGAGTATAAAAGCATTTCAAGAACAGTTAAACTCAGTAGAACATCAGATTAAATTAATTAAAGTATACTCAATACCGGATGTAAGCCTTGGTGTTGAGTATGACAGCTTTGGAACTCAGTATAAGCCGGGCGTAGGTTTTGGATTTTCTTTAAACCTACCAACCTTTGATAAAAGAAAAGGTGACCTTATTACTGCCATAGCTTTGAAAGAACAAACGTTGGTAGCTCTTTCAAAGGAAAAAGACAGAATAAGAAAAGAGATATCACAAGCTTATGAAGATTATCAAGTTAGCAAAAAAATATACAACTCATACTTAGAAAAAAAGAAAGTTATGGATGATTTGTTAGAAAGGACAAAGAAAGCCTACTCTATAGGTGGTATTTCTACCCTTGATTTCTTAGACACGCTACGGACCTACAAATCTTTTATGAATGCTTATCTACAATCATACTATCAATTTCTAAATAATTATTCATCATTAAAAATACTTTCAGGAGAAGACTTATGATAAGCAGGGTTTTCCTTTATATGATTGTTTTAACTTCTTTTGTTTTATTCTCTTGTAATGAAAAAAGTAAAAGCTCTGATAATGAAAAAAATACAAAAAAGCAAATTCAAACAGTGGAAGTAGTTTATCAAGAAGTACCAGATTACATTGAAGCAACAGGGTTAGTACAGCCAGATAAAGATGGTACTGTAAAAATAACCTCCAAATTGCCAGGAATAATTCAATCGATCAATGTTCAGGTTGGAGATTATGTTAAAAAAGGTCAAGTCTTGGCATCTGTAAAAGCACCAGACACAACAGATTTATACTCACAGAAAGTAGCCTTGTCTGTTCAACTGTCTCAAGCAGAAAGAATTTACAAACTAAAAAAAGAGTTGTACGAAGTTGGAGCAATTCCAAAAGCAGAGTTGATGGATGCTGAAACAAATTACAATGTACTAAAAGCACAGCTGAAAGGCATTGAAGAAAAGATGAAACTTTTAGGTGGAACTCTTGGTTCAAGTGTTATCACTTCTCCAATTGATGGAATTGTGTATCAGATAAACAGTCATGTTGGAGATTCTGTTGACCAAACAACTGAAATATTAAGCTTAGTTAATCCAAACAAAATAATGGTAGTTGCATTAGTTCAGGATAAAGACGTGTTTAAACTTAAAGAAGGTGACGATGTTGATTTTTCTATTGATTTATTCCAGGATAAAAAATTTCAAGGAGTTGTTAAATACATAAGCGACGTTGTAGACCCGGATACTAAAAAAATTAAAGTATTTATAGAACCAAAAGAAAAAGAAGCACTAAAAATAAATATGTTTTTCAATATAAGAATATACACAGGCAAACAGACCCATGCAGTTATCCCGCAAAAAGCATTGATATACAAAGATGGTAAATTTTACGTCTATGTAGAAGAAAATGGAAAGCTAATCAAAAAAGAGGTTAAATTTATCAAAGAACTTGAAAATAACAAAGTATCCGTTGACGGTTTAAATCAAGGTGAAAAGGTTGTTGTTGACCCTTTGTTGGAGGAACATACGTGAAAAAATGGGTAAACTTTGTAGCTGATAATGCTTTAATATTCTTTATTTTTGGCTTTATAATTACAACTGTATCATTATTCTTTGTAAAAAATTTAAACATTGAAGCATTTCCGGACCCGTCTCCACCCGTTATAGAGATTGTGACTATATATCCCGGCAAATCAGCGGAAGAGATAGAAAGACAAGTAACAATTCCATTAGAAATATCCTTAGCCGGAATGAGAGGACTAAAAAGAATAAATACTATTTCTTTATATGGTTTATCTGATATTAAATGCTCGTTTTCTTATGATGTTACTTATAGAGAAGCAAGACAAGAGGTAATAAACAGGCTTGCAAACGCAGATTTACCGCCGGGAGTCTCTCCAAGTATAATTCCAAACCCAATCGGTGAAGTTTTAAGATATGCAGTTATAGGAAATAAAAATCTTATTGACCTTAGAACCATTCAGGATTGGACAGTTGCAAGATACCTTAAAACTGCTGAAGGTGTAGAAGATGTAGCAAGCTATGGTGGTTTTATAAAAGCATACACTGTCGAAGTTAAACCGGAAAATTTGATTAAATACAATGTTTCTTTATCTGATATAGTTCAAGCAATATCTAACTCTAACGTAAACTCTGGCGGAAGGGCAATAGATTTTGGCTCTCAATACTTTCTCATAAGAGGAGTTGGTCTTATAAAAAACTTAGATGATATAGGAAATATTGTTGTTGCTTATAAAAACAATACACCTATTCTTGTGAAGAATATAGCAGAAGTTAAGGTCGGAAATATTCCAAGAACCGGTATAGTTGGACTAAACAACTATAACGATATAGTTATGGGGGTAGTAGTTTTAAGAAGAGATGCTAAAAGCATACCTTCTATAAAGTCTATTAGAGAAAAAATTCAAGAATTGAATCGGCATATTCTTCCAAAAGATGTAAAAATTGTTCCTATTTACGAAAGAGGTAAATTGATCGATACAGTAGTCCATAAAGTGGCAGAGATTGCTTTGGTAGGAATTGCTTTAGTATTTCTGTCTGTTTTTATTTTTCTTGGAGATTTAAGAACTGCGTTCTTAGTTTCTGCAATCGTGCCTATGTCTTTGATAATAGCCCTTGGAGTTATGGCTATAAGAGGTGAATCTGCTAACTTTCTATCTATTGCAGCAATAGACTTTGGTATCTTGGCTGATATTTCTCTATTATTTGTAGAAAGCTATCTTGCAAACTCTACAAAGTTTGGTGTAGGAAGAAGGGCTTTGATGAGCGCAACAGATGACGTTGGTAAGTTTTTGCTTTTATCAATAGCTATAATTGGCATATCATTTATTCCTGTATTTTTAATGGAAGGTGCAGAAAAACGCATATTCTCTCCAATGGTTAAAACTTACCTATATGCCATAACAGCGGTTATTTTCCTTACATTTACATTTTTAATAGCAGCATTAGTCTTATTTATAAAATCTCCAAAGCACGAAACTAAATTTGTAGCTATTTTAGAACATTTCTACGAAAAATTATTACAGGGTTTGATAAAAGTCAAAATCAAAACCATTAGTTTGGTGCTTATAATCATAACAGTTATTACTCTACTGCTAATAAAAAACCTTGGAATTCAATTTATACCAAAGATGGATGAAGGTAATATATACATTCGCATAATCTTTCCATACTCAATTTCACTGTCTCAAACTTATGAGAATGCAAAAAAAGTTAGAGATACTTTAATTAAATATCCGGAGATTAAGACAATAGAGTTCCAAGTTGGAAGACCAGAAGATGGAACTGACCCAACGGGACCTTTTAACTCAGAATATTTCATAGACTTAAAGCCATACGATGAATGGAAAAATTTCCATACCAAGGAAGAGCTTGAAAATGCCATCAGAAGAGATTTAAAAAATTTGTTTCCAAACGCAGATATAAACGTGTCTCAATATATAGAGGATAACTTAGAGGAAGTTTTAACCGGTGTAAAAGGTGAGAATGCCGTCAAGATTTTTGGAGATGATCTATATAAGTTAGAAAGCTTAGCTGAGGAAGTTGAAAAAAGAATTGCTACTATACCTGGCATAGTAGATGTCGGTATTTTCAGAGAGATAGGTCAGCCAAACTTAGTAATAGAAGCAGATAGAGAAAAATTAGCTTTATATGGTTTGTCCGTTGAAGAGTTAATGGATACTGTTTCTGCAGCTCTTGGAGGAAAAGAAGCAACCCAAGTTATAGAAGGAGATAAAAGATTTTCTTTAATTGTGGTCCTACCCGAACAGATAAGACAGAATGTTTCCAACATTGGAGATATTCCGGTAGCTCTTCCTAATGGATCTTATGTAAAACTTTCTTCTGTAGCTAATATTAAATTTGATACCGGAGCTTCTTTCATTTATAGAGAAAACTACAAAAGATACATACCGATTAAGTTTAGCGTTATCTCCGGGGACTTGGCAGGTACAGTAGCAAAAGCACAAGAAAAAGTACAAGATATAAAACTACCAGAAGGGTACTTTATAGAATGGGCAGGACAGTTTAAAAGCTTAGTAGAAGCTCTGCATAGATTAGTTATTTCAGGATTAGTAGCAGTATTTGCATTATTTATTTTCCTTTATATAGTAAATCGATCAATCAGAAATACACTGATTTCAATGCTGGGCATACTTTTTGCATTCTTTGGAGGGTCATTAAGCTTGTTTGCTACTGGTTATCCAATAAGCTTATCTGCAATAGTTGGGTTTGTGTCAATCTTAGGGATTTCCATATTAAACATTTCTTTTATTATGGCATCTTATAAGATGCATATTCTTAATGGAATTAGCGTAGATGAATCAGCAAAATTAGCTTCGAAAGAGAAGTTTAGGGCGGTTCTTTTAAGCAGCTTTACAGCATCCTTAGGACTGCTCCCGACAGCATTATCTCAAGGTATAGGTAGTCAAATCCAAAAACCATTAGCTATAGTTGTAGTAGGTGGCATGCTAATATCTGGATTATTAATAATTTTAATCATTCCGCCACTTTTAAAGTACAGTGAAGTTAAAGAAGTTTAAAAAAATTTATATGAGATTCCTTTCTCGGCTGTAGATTGTTAGAAGGTGATGAATGTTGGAGCAATTCATGAATTGCTCGTACGCAATAGTTAAGGGGTAAGAATTATTCTAAAGTTTTTATCCATCTTTTTGAAAGTCATCCATCAGCAAAGTGAAGAATTTCATAGTTTTTATTTTTTTATATTTTCTCAATCTAATATGACCTGTACAAATAAATGAGGATGTTCTAAAATTCCTGTAGTATAATATATGCATAAAATGAGTTTACCTTTACTGGTTATCCGACAGCGAAGTGAAGGATCTCATGCTTTGATGGTTTTCTAAAGGAATAAATAAAAAAGGAGATTCTTCAACTTACAGCCTTAGGATGACAGGCAAAAGTAATAATATATCATTCTAAAGCTACAGCGAAAAATCTCAATAGTTCTTTTTGAAATCTATTATACATATTCCCATATTTCTTTTAACTTATACACCTTCTGATCGGTCATTCTGAGCGTAAGCGAAGAATCTCATATTTTTTGAATTTCTCGCTCACTGTATTATCTCAAAAATACAAATTTACATTTTTGATTTTCATAATCCCTATCTTCCCATTTAACACTTTTTACCCCTGTCTCTAACTCTCTTACGAATCCTTCTATGAATCCCCATGCATACCAGCATACACTATGCTCAATCGGTCCAAGTCCTCTTGGTTTTAAAGCTCCCTCATAAAATACACAATTACAAATATAAGCTTCGTTACTATTTCTTTCTATTTTATATGCAAAACCAAAAGCATTTAAAGATTTTTCAAGTAAATCTTCCCACTCTTCCTTTGGATGCTTTTCCATTAGAGATTTGGCAACTTCCCTTCCAAGTTGTCTAATTATTGCATATCCACCTTTCTGACCAAACATGTTTTGAACTTCATCTGCAAAAGCAAAAACAATATCTCTTCCAGTACAGTTTTCTTTGTTTTTCTCGTTAGCTAATCTCAGTACATTATTTACAGCATTTTCTCCAATAATACATTTAGTCAAATCTATAAAAGTATCAATAACTTCCTGATTTATCTCGCCTTTTATCTCTACCATGGTAATCTACCTCCGAAAATTATTCCGTAATATTATTTACATAATTCTGTTAAGAAATTTTTAAAAACAAATAAATATTTCTTAAAAACTTTTTATAAGTGGTATAATTTAAATCATAATGGCAATTTTAGGAGGCATAGAGATGGTTGAATTTATACTTCAAAATGTTTTGGCAGTAGGATTACTATTTTTCTTAATCGTAGGTCTTGCTTTGGCATGGAATATTAAACCTATGAGGTATGGGTTAATTACTGCAATAATCATTGTCATTACGATTGCAGGTTTGGTAAATTATGGTGGGCTTACAGTTGAAAAAATGATTGCTAAGTCTGGATACATTGCTTTATTTTTAGTTTGGTTGACTGTTTTGATAGTCTTTGTAGTTGGCATGTATAGGCTTTGGAAAAATTATGGAAATGGTGAAGCAGAATGAAAATTTGTACGTTTAATGTTAATTCTATAAAAGCACGAAAAGATTTGGTTATTGAATGGTTAAATCATAGAAACAACGATATAGATGTTTTATGTTTTCAAGAGATTAAGGTAGAAGATAAAAACTTTCCTTCTGAAGATTTTAAAAAGCTTGGTTATGTATATCAAGATATTTCTGGACAAAAAGGATATAACGGAGTTGCTACTTTATCTAAGCTTGAAATTTCTCATTATCAAAAAGGTTTAAATCACGAATACTTTGATGTTCAAAAAAGGGTTTTAATTGATAAAATCATAGAAAAGGAAATTTTTGTGATTAACACATATGCTCCACATGGAGATTTGAGAGGTGGAGAGAAATATTATTACAAATTGGATTGGTATAAGCATTTTATTAACTTTCTAAAGGAAAATTTTGATTTTGAAAATCAAAAGATAATGTTACTTGGAGACTTGAATATTGCATTAGAAGATATAGATGTTTACGACCCTGTACTACTGACAGATTCAATCGGAACCATGCCGGAAGAACGAGAACTTTTAAGACAGCTTTTAAATCTTGGCTTGATAGATACATTTAGATACTTATATCCAAACAAGCAACAATTTACATGGTGGGATTATATAGGTGGTGCTATTTGGAGAAATGAAGGAATGAGAATAGATTACATATTAGTATCAAAACCGTTTTTGCAGTATGTAAAAAATGTTGAAGTTGATTTGTGGCCAAGAAGAAGAAGGTCGCCAAAACCTTCTGACCATGCTCCTGTAATCTTAGATCTTGAAATATAATATCCCCGAGCCATCAAGACCCGGGGCTGTAAAACTAACTTTGTTTTACAGTAAATACTAAATTTTCACCGGTTTCATCAGCATCTACTATAACGGTGTCGCCTTCTTTAACTTCTCTTCTAAGTATTTTTTCTGATAATGGTGTTTCAAGGTATTTTTGTATAGCTCTTCTCATAGGTCTTGCACCATAAAGTGGGTCATAACCAAGCTTCATCAATACTTCTTTAGCCTTATCTGTAAGCTCAACTTTAATATTTCTATCATGCAATCTCTTATTAAGAGCATTTACCATTAAGTCTATTATTTGTATGATATCTTTCTTGAATAATGGCTTAAATACAATTATTTCATCTATTCTGTTTAAAAATTCTGGTCTGAAGTAGTTTTTAACTTCTTCAAGAACTCTCTTCTTAGCGATTTCAAACTCTTTCTCAATAACCTCTTCCGGAGCATCTACCGGTATAAGTGTTAAGTATTGGCTACCGATGTTAGAAGTCATTATGATTACAGTGTTTCTAAAGTTTACAGTTCTACCTTGAGAGTCTGTAAGTCTTCCATCATCAAGTACTTGTAAGAATAAGTCAAATACTCTTGGATGAGCTTTTTCTATCTCGTCAAGTAGAATAACACTGTAGGGTCTTCTTCTTACTGCTTCTGTAAGCTTTCCACCTTCTTCATATCCTACGTATCCTGGAGGTGCACCGATTAATTTTGCAATAGAATGCTCTTCTTTAAATTCTGACATATCTAATCTGATTAACGCATCTTCATCGTCAAATAAAAGTTCTGCTAATGTTTTTGCAAGCTCTGTTTTACCTACACCTGTTGGTCCTAAGAACATAAATGATGCAAGTGGTTTTCTTGGGTCTGATAATCCTGCTCTTGCTCTTCTAATAGCTTCTGCAACTAGTTTAACTGCATGTTCTTGGTCTATTAAACGTTTATGCATTTCTTCTTCTAAGTGAAGCAGTCTTTCCATCTCTTCTTCTTTCATCTTAGATATAGGAATTCCGGTCCATTCTGCTATAACTTCTGCAACATCATCTTCTGTAACAACTACAGACTCAGCAAGTTTTTGTTGTAGAGCTTTTATCTCTTTTTCTATTTGAGCTTTTTTAATCTTGTATTCAGCTTCTTTTTCATAATCGCCTTTTTGGCTGTAGAACTCTATCTGCTTTTCAATTTCTTCAAGCTGTCTTTGTAATTCTTCAAGTTTTGTTCTTTCGTTTGAAGATTTAGTTTTTAAATCTTTAAGTTGTTTTTCAAGATTTGCTTTTTCTATTTTTAGTTTTGCTTCTTTCTCATAATCTCCATCTAAGGAAGCCTGTATTATCTGTTCGTCTAACATTTTGATTTTTCTTTCAAGTTCAATAACTTCTGGAGATGCATAGACAAGCTTTAGTTTTTTTCTTGCACATGCTTGGTCAAGGGCATCAATCGCTTTATCCGGGAATTTTCTTGCCGGTATGTATCTGCCGGTTAATTTTGCTGCTGCTTCTATTGCTTTATCACTTATTTTTACGTTGTGATGTTTTTCAAGTTTTGGTCTTAAAGCTTTTAGTATTTCTATTGTTGTATCAATATCCGGCTCTTCTACATATACAGGCTGAAATCTTCTTTCTAATGCTGGGTCTTTTTCTATATATTTTCTGTACTCGTCAAGTGTCGTTGCACCTATAACTCTAATTTCTCCTCTTGCAAGGGCTGGTTTTAGAAGTTGTCCTGCATCAGAAGCGCCTTCTCCTTTACCCGCTCCAACGATTGTGTGTAATTCGTCTATAAATAGTATGATGTTAGGGTCTTTTTTTAGCTCATCGATAAGAGATTTCATTCTCTCTTCAAATTCACCTCTGTACTTTGTGCCTGCAACAAGACCGCCAAGGTCAAGAGATAACACCTTTTTATTTTGAAGCTCCTCCGGAACTTCTTTGTTTACTATTTTTTGTGCTAAACCTTCTACAATAGCTGTTTTACCAACTCCAGCCTCTCCAATCAATACTGGGTTGTTTTTAGTTCTTCTGAGTAAGATTTCTATAACTTGTTGAATTTCTCTCTCTCTTCCAATTACCGGGTCTAATTTTCCTTCTTTTGCTAATTTTGTTAAATCAACAGTAAATCTCTCTAATGCAGATTTTTCCTCTTCTGCCATTTCTTGCTGAATATTTTTCTCGTCCATTGCTTTCTTTCCTCCTTCTTTTTTCTCAAAATTTAATATTTCATCTAAAATTTTACCAGCTATTGTGTCTTTACTATCTACCAAAGATGTTGCTATATGAACAATGCCAACTGTATTAGAGCCACTGTTAAATGCAATTTTTTCAGCATTTTCTAAAACTTTAATAAGCTTTGATGAATATACTTTTGAAGTTTTTGAGCCTGTGACATTTTCAATGATTTTTTCTACAAATCTATCCTTAGAAAATCCAAGGTCTTCGATTTGTTTGATTAATGAATGGTTTTCTATAATCTTATATAGGAATGACAAAAGATTTATATCACCGGATAAAAATTTATCAGCAGTGTTAGAATCCGTTAGCTGAGCTAATTGAGATTTTAATGAGTTTAAATTAGACTCAAGCTGTTTTTCGTATATGGTCAATCTTTCAAGCTCTAACCTACTTCCACCACCAAAGAAAAATTCCCTTTCATAAGATAAATCTCTTTTTAATCTCTCTTTTTGAGCCTTTACATTTCTAAGCTCTTTGTATATTTCAAGAGCTTGATTTCTTGCTTGTGTTAACTGGGATTGTAAATTCTTTAAATAATTTGAATAGTCCTCTACAGCTTTATTTATTTGAGAGTAAATGTCATTTAAGTATGATGTAATATTCTCTTTTAAAGCTTTCTTATCAATACCTCTCTTTTCAAGAATCTTTAAAAGTGGTGAATCATCTTTAGATATTAACGCCAAAAGTAAATGGTCTGTATCAACCATTGAGTCATTGTTTTTAAATGCGATACTTTTAGCCTGTTCTAACAAATTTTTTGCTTTTCTTTCTAATAAATTTTCACTAAACATTTTAAATCCTCCATTGTAAAATAATTTTAGTGTAGTATTGTTAAATTAACATAATACATAATGCTAAAATTTTCAATAGTCTTTTGATTTGTGAAAAACATCATTTAAAATTTTATTTTTATGTAGTAATTTTAAAAATAAAATTAAAACAAGGATTGCAAGAATGCAACAGGACATAAAACAACTTACAGTTATACTTGACGGTGTAGATGTATCAGACCCGGCACAGGAAAAAATTGCAAGCGATAAATTTATTGAAGAGATGAAAAAGAACGATTATCTCCCAACGGACAACTATGTTGCTTTAAGAGATAAGAAGATGAGTAATATAAGAGGAAAAAGAATATCAACCCAAGAAGATGTTGAGATCTATGCTTACTCTCAAGTAAAAAGGATTGGTGATAAGGTTCAAACGGTCGTTGTTATGAAGATTGTATAAAAATAAGGGAGCTTAAAGCTCCCTTGAAGACAAAGAGGTTGTTCAAGCAGCAGCAGGAAATTAAAATCTGTAAGAAACGTTTGCGTAAATAAATCTTCCGGGTTCTGGGATTTTGACAGGATTTCCTGATAAAGAAATTCCTCTAAATGGGTCTCTTACATAAGATAGATAGTTATAGTAGAATTTATCAAATACGTTATCAACACCAACACCAACAAATAGTCTATTTGCATATGTATATCCTGCTTTAACGTTTACTATAAACCAGCTGCCGGTTTCTTGCTCTTTTAAATCTGAGTCAACTTTTGATTGTTTTGCAGAGTATATACCTTCTATTAGTCCGTAGAAAGTTCTATCATCGTATTTAACAGCCAATCTTGCTTTTAATGGTGGAATTTCTGCTAAATCGCTGTCTGTGTATAATCCTTTTTTGTCTGTTTTTTTACCAATTTGATAAGCAAGCCCAAGCTCTGTTGAGATTTTGTCGTTTATAGCAACAAATCCGTTAATATCTCCACCATAAATCGCAGCGTTTATGTTTTCATAGGTTATGTAAGTTTTGCCACTATCTGAATACTGACGTAAATAAATATAATCCTGCAGCATGCTATAAAAGATATTGCCTTTAATTCCAACATTATTCATTGGAAATGCTTCAAACCCTGCATCTATTTCATTATTTCTTGTTGGCTTTAAATCTGGATTACCATACCATGGTGCCATACCGCTTAAAGATATAAATCTCTCCTCTGGGTCTGGAACTCTTACAGTGCTACCAAATCCTACGTATACATTATCTTTTTTATTGATATTGTATTTTGCAATAGCATAACCTGATACGTAGTTATCTGTGTTAGAGAATTTGTAGCCATTTTTTTTAATAAATAAATCTCTGTTAGTATTAGCTGTCATAGAATTTGGGTCTGCTTTTGAATACGTATAATCGTATCTTAAGCCGCCGGAGATAGTCCATTTTTCTATATCTTTACTGCTTTTTACAAACAATCCAATGTCTTTAATATCAACATCCGGTATCATACCATCGTTGTAGTTAGGTGTCGATGTAAATGCATTTTGAATATTATCCGCTTTCCAATTTCTTAAATATGTATCAATCCCAACTGTCATGTTAAGTCCAAAAAGATTTAAATCTTTTGAAAGTTTAGTTCCAAACATTTTTGACTCAGCATAAGTTTTCATAGAATATGGATAATTTCCTGCTGTAGTTCTAAAAGAATCTCTCATATCATGTTTTACTTCATTATAGTAGATGCTAAAATTAAGACCAATATCTTTAAGTTTAAAATCTGTGTTAAATCTGTTTGTTCTGTCATACAAAGCATCCATTTTTAAAGCCGGATATAATACATTTCTTGCATTTTCAAAAGCATAAGAAAGTTTAATCTCTGCATTATCGTTTGGAGTAATCAATAACTTTGTCCATACTCTGTCTATATTAAATGCTTTGTCGTTAATGTATTGGGATTTATACTTTCCTGCTGTTGGTCCAGCTGGTGTAGAATAGACTGCATACTCTGTAACCTTTTTACCCTCTCCGCTTTCATAAGGCTTAGAGTATTGATTTGATGCACCAACTAAAACCTTGATAAACTTATTTCCAACATTTCCCCATACGTAGCCAGTCCTATAGCTCCAACTTCCATAGGTTCCCCCTATCTCTCCCCCGATTCCTTCCTTAGGGTCTTTTGTTTTTACGTTTACAACCGCAGCAAGAGAACCTGCATTTTCAACATCAAATGGACCTTCTTTTATGGTTATATTCTCAATCTGAGGAGATGAAACGTGAAAAGAAGGGGGGTCCATTCTGTTTGGACATGCACCATAGATTTTAGAACCATCGATCAATACATTAATGTTATCTTTTGCAAATCCTCTAATGTATAAATCATTTGCAATTCCTGCCTTTCTCATGTACCAAACTTCTGGATAAAACTCTGATAAAATCTCTCCAAGGTCAATCTGTCTTGTAACTTTAGCCTCTTCTTGTGTAAGTTCTTTTTTTGTGCTTACTTCTTCCTCAGCTTTTTTCTCTTCAACTGTAACTTTTTCAATTCTAATGCCTTCTACTGCATGTGAATAACTTAACATCACGTAAGTAGATAATAAAACCATTGATGCAAGCTTTTTCATGTCTTCCTCCTGTTTATGATTAATATAAGTTTTAGAATTTTAATATAATTATATGTTAAAATCAAGATACAAATTTAACATTTTAACTTATGAGCCGGGTGAGAAATTCAATAAAAGTATGAGATTCTTCGCACGGCTTTAGAATGACGCCATTGGATCGTTCTTTGTCATCCAGCACCGAAGTGAAGGTCTCCTCTTTTAACGTCTTTTTAATATAGAAGAAGACAAAAAGGTCGGAGATTCTTCGCTAATGCTCAGAATGACACCATTGGGTTGTCCTTTGTCATCCTGAGGACGTAAGTCCGAAGGATCTCCTTTTTTAATGTCTTTAATAGCTAAGAAGGCAAAAGGAGATTCTTCACAGGCTTTAGAATGACGGAGTAGTGACATAATGATAGCATGTTAAATCTTAAAAATTTTTTAGCAGCACTCTTGTGAGAGGTGAGAAGTTAATAAAATTTCTCTTATTTCACTCTCTCACTTTAATCATAGAAAATGATTTAAAATTTTGTTAAATTTAAAACAAAACAGTTAAAGAGGTTCCTATATGATTATTAAGATAAACAGAAATGGTAATTATCAGACTTATGAGATAAATAACATTGAAGATAGAACTACTATTTTAGAAGTTTTGGAGCAAATTAAAAATTATCAGGATTCGAGTTTATCATACAGAGCCCAATGTAGAGCTTCCATTTGCGGAACTTGCGCAGTAAAAGTTAATAATCAAACAGTCTTAGCATGTAAAACAAAAGTAAAGGATTTAGCGGTTAATGATGAAATAGTGATAGAGCCTTTATCCAACATGCCTGTTATAAAAGATTTGGTTGTGGACCATGATGAATTTTTAAATAAATTAAAAAAAGCCAAGGCATGGTTTATTCCAAAAGAACCTTTTGAAAAGGTTTATCCTGAGGATTTGGCAACGTATGATAGAGAAACAGATTGTATTTTGTGCGGAATTTGTTATAGTGTTTGTCCGGCTTTTGCAAATGATAAAGATTTTGGCGGTCCTATAAACTTTGTTAAAATTTTTAGATTTTGGAAAGATAAAAACGATGCGTTAAATGATGGAAGAATACAAATAGCCGCTGAAAATAATATAACTTCATGCATACATTGTAAATACTGCACTTTTTCATGTCCAAAACAAATTCCAGTAGAAGGAGACATCTTACAATTAGAATTCTATGGAAAGCAAAAAGGTATAATCAAAAAGCAAGAAGACTTTGGATTTAACTTTGGATTTGGATTTTAGTAAAGCGTTAAAGGTAAGATGTAAGACTTAATATATTTAACTCTCCCTCTCTTCTGATTTTTTCTGCTTTTCGCTCATAACGTATCTTACTATAATGTTATTACAAAAATCTAATTAAACATCACAAAACATTTATGTTAAAATTCAAATGTGCAAAAACATGTCGGGTGAGAAATTCAATAAAAGTATGATATTCTTCGCACGGCTTCAGAACAACAAATAAAGCCACCATTTAACTGATGCTTATCATTCAACCTTTTCCTATCATCTTGAAGACTTTAGTCCAAAGGATCTCCTCTTTTAAAGAAAGTGAGTAAGTGAGTAAGTGAGAGGTAAAAAGGCGGAGATTCTTCGCTTACGCTCAGAATGACAGGTAAGATAATATCTTTATCAAAATTTTCTTGAAACAACCTCAAAAATGAATATGTTAAAATTTTAATATTTAGCAAATTAAGAAAAAATACTAATAGGACAGGTCATGATTATCAACAAAAATAAAAGATTAATAATAACTTCTATGTTAGCTTTAAACTCTTTTACCGTCTTTGGACAAGAAAATATATCAACATTATTATCTACATATGAAGAATCTATGGACTTAACCAATAAAACAAGAGTTGAAAGCCTTGGTCATTATATCCTCATTACAAGAAAAGAAATTGAAATGATGCAGGCTAACAAACTTTCAGATATACTTAAATCATTAAAGCTACACACATTTATACAAAATAGTTTTGGAGTTTACCAATTAACATCAGCCGGTGGAGGAGTTGGAGTTACAACTTCATACAGATTGTTTATAAACGACCATGAAGTAAGCTCATTGCATACAGATAATCCATTCCTTATATACGACAACTATCCATTAGATAGTATAGACCATATAGAGATTTGTATGGGGGCAGGTGCTGTTAGAATTGGAAATGAACCATCAATAATATTGATTAAACTATACACAAAACAGCCCGACAGAGAAAATGCCTCCGTATTTAAAACATTTGTATCAACAACAAAAGATTATGGATTTAGCTTTACAGATGCAAGAAAGCCAAAAGAAAATTTTTCTTATTTAGTAAGCGTATATCAAGGATATGATAATCTTAAAACTCAACATTTAAACAACACTCCATTAGATAGAGATAATTTTAGACAGCATGCATTTTTTCAATTTAACTACTATGATACATCTATAGATATAGGTTTTTCTCGTGTAAAAAGGGATGCTTATATGGGGCTTGCAGTAGATAGAACTCCAGATTTTTCTAAAACAAGCTCGGAAGATGCTTATATATCAATAACTCAGTATTTGCTTGATGACAAATCATTAAAACTAAATTTTGCCTACGATGAAAACAGAAGAAAAGGAGAGTTTGAAAATAACGGCTTGTATTTACCAGCCTTAGGATTTCCATATTATATGGGTGTAAATTATTACTATGAAAACAGAAATCTTAAAAAATATACATTTTATATATCAAAAGAGTTTAAAACAGATAGAAATGTATTACTCATAGGAAGCTCTGCAAAGTTTAAGAAAAATGATATATCAGATATTTATCCTTCAGCTTTAAGAGATAAATACAAGTTCAAAAATCAAAACTTATACACTGTTTTCGTAGAAAACCAATTTAATATAAATGAAAAGAATCTTTTATTTATAAGTTTAAAATATGACCATTATGATAGAGATGGTGGATTAGAAGAACTTAATAAGTTTATCTCTAGATTAGGTTTTATATCTTACATAAATAACGACCTTTATATCAAAGGATTTTTAACAAAAACTTATGTTCCCCCTTCTTTTTACGAAATTGAAAGCAGTCAAGACCCAAAAAATTTAAAATCAGAAGATGTAAAAGGTGGCAGTTTAGAATTAAACTATGAGAAAAATAAGAATAAATTTCAATTATTTTACGGATATATTACAATGGAAAAGCTTATTGGTTTTAGACAGTTTGGAACCTATAACTCAGATAAATCAATAAAATCTAATCTGTTTGCTTTTGATTATGAACGCAGGGTAGACGCAAATAAAAAATTTAACTTTTCTGCTTACAAAAATTTTATTAATTTTAACTCAACCAAATTAAGTCCAACATTTGGATGGTATGTTAGATATTTACAATCTGTAGATAAGTTTGACCTTTTTGGAGAGCTAATATATAGAGAGGGCTTTACTGTATCTGATGGCAGCAAGGTAAGCCAAAGCTACAACTTAAACACCGGTATAATTTATCATCATTCGTCAAATCTAAGCATAAAACTAAAAGGAGAAAACTTGTTAAACAGCTCTATGAAATCTGTTTTTTCACCAATACCATCTATGCTTCCAGCAAGTGTGTTTAACGCATATGATAGAAAAATTTTAATTACTATAGAAAAGGTATTTTGACATGAAACTTTTAAGAGTTTTGTTGTTCTTATTAGTTCTTGTAATTCCAGCATTCTCGCAGCCTAATCCAGATTATATTGAAGTTAGACTCATTGAAAAAATTCTTATAGACATGGCTAATAAACAACCTGTTAATGTTTGTGTTATAAACTACGATGTAAACAAAATACTAAACTATTCAAAATATCTTAGAATAACAAACTGTGAAAATGCAGATTTTATGATAATAGGAAAAGATACTGAAGAAATAAACTATAATAAACCAGCTATAGTGTTTGATGAAGATTTGATTAAAAAAGTTAAAAACGCTGTGGGCGCTTTATACTGGAAAAAAGGCAGGCCTCAGCTTATCTTCATAAAAAACAGACTTGATAAGTATAAAATTCAACTTCCAAGTGAATATAAAGGATATTTGGTAGATGAATCTGTTTTATCTAAAATATTAAACAGTTCAAATATTAAAGATATATATCTTGCTTGGGAAAGATGAATTTTATAAGAGTATTTTTTAGAGAAATCCAAAGATACTCTGTTTTATTATTATTTGTTATATTTTCTATTCTTTCTTTTTTACTTGTCTTTATTTCTTTACCTTTAATTGAAAATATAACCTACAAGTATATTATAAAAAAGGACCTTGAAAAAGAAGATCAAATTTCAGCCAATATAATTAAAAAGCTAACGAATTATCAAGAAGACATAAGTCTAATAGAAAAAATTTCTACTAATAAAACTTTTTTTAAAATTGCATCAGATATGTTGGAAGTTTTACTTACAGAAAATACAAGTTATGTATATGCTATATATTTTAATAATGGAAAATCCTTTATACTCATAGATGTCTCCAAAAAAGACCGAATGAAAACCAACGATTTATTTGAATTTCTGCAAGAGGAAACTCCGGTAATTAAAAAAGCGTTAGAAAGTGGACAATATCAATATTTAATTCATACTTCTGTAAAAACAATAGGTCTTACATTTTATAAACCTTTTAAAGACAAGAAGAACATAGATTATTTGCTTGTTATAGATTACAGCATAGAGAAAATATCCTACATATCTCAATTGATAAGCGTCTTAAAAACTTTCATTCTTTTATTTATATTTGCTGGCCTTGTTATAATAAACGTAATTATATTTTTAGCTTTAAAAGCGTCATATTATAAACAAAGAAGTTTTACCGATAATCTAACAGGTTTATACAACAGAAATTATTTACAACACATAATGGATTTTAAATATATTATTGCTTTGATAGACATCGATTATTTCAAAAAAATTAATGATACTTACGGGCATGCCATAGGTGATAAAGTTCTAAAAAGCGTTGCAAACACCATGAAGAAACTAACAAGAGAAGAGGATATTTTTATAAGATATGGCGGTGAAGAATTTTTATTATTAGCAAAAGTAGACAGAAAACAAGATATTCAAGTCATGTTAAATCTTTTTGAAAGAATAAGGTCTAATATTGAAAAATTAAAAATTCCTATAACTGATGGAGATTATATAAAGACAACAATTTCTATCGGTGTTTATTTAAATACAAATAAAGATAAAAATATAAATGAAGCTATTAAGAAAGCTGACGTTGCTTTATATAAAGCAAAATCTAAAGGCAGAAATAGAATAGAAATCTACGATGAAGAAAAGGAAGCTGAGAAAAAACTTATAACTGTAGTTGAAGTAAAAGATGCAATAGAAGAAAACCGTCTTTTATGTTATTATCAACCAATAGTAGACCTAAAAGTTAACAACATATCTCACTACGAAGCTCTTGTAAGAATTATAGATAAAAATGGCAACGTTGTACCACCATTCAATTTCTTAAATGTAATAGAAAATACATTCATCTATACAAAGCTAACAAAAGCTGTAATTGATTATAACTATAATATTTTGAAAAAACATAAAAACCTTAAAGTTAGTATCAATCTAAAACAGGCGGATGTATTAAATAGGTCAATAGTAGATTATCTCTTATCAATATCGAAAGAGAAAGACATAACAGAAAGAATGCTTATAGAGATTGTCGAAACAGAAGACCTGTTAGCTTATGAGGAATCTTTAGAAATAATAAAGCAGCTTAAAGAAGCAGGATATTCAATATGCTTAGATGATTTTGGCTCTGGATACTCTAACTTCGTGTATCTATTGAGATTAAACGTTGATTATTTAAAGATTGATGCGAATCTGATAAAAAATATAGTAAATGATGATGTATCTTACGAAGTAGTTAGAATGATAGCTCAGTTTTGTAAAAAGATGAAGATTAAAACAATTGCAGAATATGTTGAAAATGAAGAAATTTTGGGAATAATAAAAGAACTTGACATTGATTATGGTCAAGGATATCTATTCTCAAAACCAAAGCCAATAGAAGAGATAATAGATAATGAGTAATAAGAAAGTGAAAGATAAAAGTAAAGGATAAAAAGAGATTCTTCTCCGGCTGCAGAATAACAGGCAAGACAGCATCTTTATTAAAAACTTTTTGAGACACTCTCCCTCAACATATTGAGTTATAATTATTAGATATCAATTTTAGAAGGAGTATAAAATAGATGGCAGAAGGGATTTTAGAAAGCAGATTAGAAAAAATTAGAAAATTAACAGAAGAAGGAAAAAATCCTTACCCACATAAATTTAGCATTACAACAGACCTAAAATCTGTTAGAGAAGGACTTGAATTTGAGCCCGAAGATAAAGAGTACATCATAAAAGGAAAAATAAAAAGGGTATCTAAAAAGGAAAACGATTATTTTATAAGATTTGAAGATTTAAACGGACATTACGAAATTCAAGTAATCTTTCCACAAAAAGAAAAACTATCTCCAAATACAGTAGCATCATTCAAAGGAAAATTAAAAAGAATTGACGGAAAGCTTACACTTTTAGCTGAAGAAGTTTTATTTGAAGAAGCAGGAGAAGATGTATCAACAATAAAAAATAGATATGACAAAGACCCGGAGAAAAAGCAAGTTGCAGTAGCCGGTAGGCTAATAGCACTCAGAGACCAAGGAAAAGCTGCTTTTGGACATATCCAAGATTCGGACGGAAAACTGCAGGTATACTTTAACGCTGACATTCTTGGAGAAGAAAATTATAAAAAAGCAATGGACTTAATAGATATTGGAGATATTATTGGCGTAGAAGGTCATCTATTTAGAACTATGACAGGTGAGCTTACAGTAGAAGTTCATAACTATGAAATATTAGCAAAATCTTTAAGACCACTTCCGGAAAAATGGCACGGACTAAAAGATACTGAGTACAGATACAGATACAGATACTTAGATTTAATAGCAAATCAAAGAACGAGAGAAATCTTTAAAATAAGGTCTAAGGCAATAAAAAGTTTGAGAGAGTTTTTAGAAAGTAAAGGATTTATAGAAGTAGAAACGCCAATACTTCAACCTGTAGCATCAGGAGCTATGGCAAAACCTTTTATTACATATCACAACGCACTTGATATGAATCTGTATCTAAGAATTGCACCAGAGCTTTATTTGAAAATGCTTGTAGTTGGTGGATTTAATAGAGTTTTTGAGATAGGAAGAAATTTCAGAAATGAAGGGATAGATACAACGCACAACCCAGAATTTACGATGGTTGAGTTTTACGCAGCATACTTAGACTATAACGACTTGATGGCATTGACAGAAGAGCTGTTTAGAAAAATACTTCTTGATACAGTTGGAACGTTAAAAATAACATGGGAAGGCCAAGAGCTTGATTTTGAAAAACCATTTAGAAAAGTAGCATTTTTTGATGCATTAAAACAAAAAACAGGAAAAGATAAAGAATTTTTCTTAGATTTTGAAAAAGCAAGAAATTTTGCAAAAGAGGTAGGAATACCAAAAGCAGATACATTAACCCATGTGAAAATTCTTGATAAACTTTTTGAACATTTTGTTGAAGAAGACCTTATCCAGCCTACATTTGTAATAGATTTTCCAAAGATACTATCACCACTTGCAAAAACACACAGAAACGACCCAGATTTAGTAGAAAGATTTGAGCTTATCATAAATAAAAAAGAGCTTGCAAACGCTTATACAGAGCTAAATGACCCTATGGACCAAAGAGAAAGATTCATCCAACAAATCAGAGAAAAAGAGATGGGCGATGAGGAAGCAATGGACATTGATGAAACATTCTTAACAGCTTTAGAGTATGGTTTACCACCTACAGCAGGTGAAGGAATTGGAATAGACAGACTTGTAATGATGCTTACAGACAATTACTCAATCAGAGAAGTAATCCTATTTCCAACTCTTAGACCAGAAGGACAGTAAAAATGGAAGAAAAAATAATAGGAACTCTCTTGGGCGCCGCAATAGGTGATAGTCTTGGAATGATGGTAGAAGAACTACCTGTTGATGAAGTTATAGAGTTTTATGGCGAGCCTGTAAAAGATTTGCTTATTCCACATCCATCCTCCCCATCATACTTTTTAAGACCGGGAGAAAACACAAGTGAATTTGAAATCATAAAATTGATAGTAGAAGCTATCGTTGAAAGAAAGTTTATAGATACTAAATATATAATTGAAAAATACATTCAATGGCTTGAAAAAGACCAAGTCCATACCTACATTGACCCAACCTTTTTACTTGCTATAGAATCCATAAAAGAAGGAACTGAACCTCCACTAACAGGGTCTGCAATAGACCACTCTCTCGTTGCTATACCTGCTGGAATGTATTATTACAAAGACCCATATCAAGCCTCAGAAGTAGCAAAAGCATTAACAATAATAACATCAAGGAATGAGATTGTTTTAGATGTATCATCAGCTTTAGCCGTAGCAATTGGAGAGCTTATTCAAAGTAGATTTTATTTAGAGGATGAATATGAATACTTTATAAAACTTTTAGAAAAATTCGTTCATAAATCTGAAACCAAAAAATATCTTCATAAAGTATTAGACCTTTTAAAGAAAGAAGCAGATTATGAGACAGCCATAAACGAGCTTGGAAATGGTAGCTACTGCTTAGAAAGTTTTTCACAAGCTCTATTTATCTTTTTAAAAACACCGTCAGACGTAGAAACTACAATCATTAAAGCTGCAAACTCTTATGGATACTACGGCGGTGATACAGACAGTATTTCATTAATCGCAGGAGCTTTTGCAGGTGCATATAACGGTGAAGAGCAAATTCCAGAAAGATGGAAAAATCAACTAATGGATTATAATTATATTGTAGAATTAGCAAAGAAATTTTTAGAAGTTATACCAATCTAAGGAGGAAAATTATGGCAAAAGAAAAAAAGGGAAGACTGCAAGAGAAGTTTTTAAATACAATTAGAAAAGAAAAAGTTAGATGTGATGTTTATTTGGTAAACGGTGTTAAGTTAGAAGGAAAAATAAAGTATTTTGATAATTTTGTAATTCTTTTAAAAGAAGGACCAAGACAAGTTTTAGTCTATAAACATGCGATAACTACAATATCACCTAAAAAAGAAATAGAGTTTGAATACGACCAAGAAGAAATAGAAGATGCAGAAGAGTAATTGCAACCTAAGAGTACTTTAAAATTTTAACTAAGTCTAAAAATTAATTAACCTTATTAATTGCTATTATGAAGCCGTGCGAAGAATCTCCTTTTTACCCTCTACCCTATTAAAAAGACATCGAAAGATGAGATCCTTCGGACTAAAGTCCTCAGGATGACAAAGGACAATCCAATGGTGTCATTCTGAGCGAAGCGAAGAATCTCATATTTTTCTTTTCAAGTCAAAAGATCAAAAGAGGAGATCCTTCAGACTTATGTCACCAGGATGACACGGAAAGGTAAACTTACGAGAATTTTGGAACAGCTTCATGTATAATTCAATTAAAAATTTGTTCATAAATCTTTTTATCCAGTTTTTCTTTTTTCTCTCATCTTCTCTATATGAACCAATAATGCAGTAATTGCTGCAGGAGTAATTCCTTCTAATCTTGAAGCTTGTCCAAGGGTCATTGGTTTAAATTTAGTTAGTTTTTGAACTATCTCTTTTCTCAATCCTGCCACTTGGCTATAATCTATATCTTCCGGAATTTTTATACCTTCTAAGTATTTCATTTTTTCATTTAATTTTTCCTCTCTTTCAAGATAACCATCATATTTAACATTAATTTCTATCTCTTCTTGTATGTAATCGCTTTCTGGAACGGCAATTCCCATCTCTTTTAGCTTTTGAATATCAACTTCCGGTTTTTGTAAGTAAGTAAAAATAGAGACTTTTTTATCTCCATCTTTGATAAATGTTTCTTTGTATATGTTTATCCAATTCTTAATTTCTTCTTCTGTTTCTTTGACAAATTTATACTCTTCTTCATTAAGCATTCCTATGTTGTAAGCTTTTTGATATAGTCTTAAAATTGCGTTGTCTTGTCTTAGATGTAATCTGTATTCTGAACGTGAAGTGAAGAGTCTGTATGGTTCAATTACACCTTTTGTTGTAAGGTCATCTATCATAACGCCGATGTATGCTTCATCTCTTCTAATTATAAATGGCTCATCTTTGCCAAGGGCTCTTAAAGCTGCGTTAATTCCGGCTACTATTCCTTGACCCGCAGCTTCTTCATAACCCGTTGTTCCGTTAAAGTTTCCTGCGTGATAAAGTCCTCTAATTCTTTTTGTTTCTAAGGTTGGATAAAGTTCTGTTGGCATTACAATATCATACTCTATGGCATATGCCGGCTTTAGCAAGACCACATTTTCAAGTCCTGGTATGCTTCTATACATCTGCCATTGAATTTCTTCAGACAGTGATGTACTTAAACCGTTTGGATATATACTAATTCCATCTCTTGTTTCCGGTTCTAACCATACAGTATGCCTGTCTTTACCTTCAAATTTTACGATTTTATCTTCTACGGATGGACAGTATCTTGGTCCAATACCTGTGATGGCTCCGCCATAAAGTGCTGTTCTATGTAGATTTTCCTTTATGATTCTGTGAGTTTCCGGTGTTGTGTATGTAATATAACATGGTATTTGGTCTTTTTCTTTAAACCAGTAAGAACCTTTTGGCTCAGTCCAGAAAGAAAATTTAGGTGGTGGATTGTCTCCCGGCGCTTCTTCAAGTATTGAAAAGTTTATTGTATTTTTGTCAAGTCTTGCGGGCGTACCTGTTTTAAATCTAAATAATTCAAAGCCAGCTCTTTTATAAAATTCAGGAAGCTTTGTAGATGGTTTTTCTTCCATCCTTCCTGCCGGAAATCGTTTATCTCCTATATGTATAAGACCGTTTAAAAAAGTTCCGGTTGTAACAACTACTGCTTTTGTTTTTATTTTTAAACCCTTATCTGTGATAACTCCATCAACTTCGTTTTTATTTTCTTTTAAAACTATGTCAATAACTTCATCTTCTATGACTGTAAGATTTTCTGTGTTATTAGTTTTATTAACCATATATTTTCTGTATTCTTCCTTATCTGCTTGAGCCCTTGGAGACCTTACAGCAGGTCCTTTTCTTGTATTTAAAACTTTAAATTGAATACCCGTTTGGTCTATGGCTTTTGCCATTTCACCACCAAGAGCATCAACTTCTCTAACTACAATTCCCTTAGCTATTCCGCCAATCGACGGATTACATGGCATTAATCCGATTTTTTCTTTATCGATCGTAATTAAGGCAGTTTTTGTCCCAAGCTTTGCAGAAGCTAAAGCAGCCTCAATGCCTGCATGACCACCACCAATCACAACTACATCATACTCTATATCGTAAACCAATTGAAACCTCCTATTAACTTGTTAAGCTTTTGTAATTCTGTTAAAATTATATCAAAATAATTTATGCTATTTTAAGTAGTTTGAAAGGAGTTTATCATGAAAAAAATTATTTTTTTATTTGGATTATTAACATCTTTAATCTTATCTTCTTGTGCTTCTAATGAAATTGTTATCCAGCCTAATGCACCTGTTAGTTTTGTAGCTAAAACAGAAAGAAAAGGAGATTATAGCTTTATCGTTCCTTCAAACTTCCAGTTGATTGAAAATGAATCTCTTGTATTTGAAAGTGAAAACATCTATCGAGCATATCTCATTTACAAAGGTGAAGGGTATATTCAAGATTTAGTTAATTTTTACGACAGAGAAATGCCAAAAGCCGGTTGGAGAAAAATTTCTGCTTTAATCGGCAAAGATGCAATTTTAGCATTTCAAAAGGATAATCAGATAATAGTAATTAAAATTCAATATGGATTAACAAACACATATCTTAGAATGCTTTTGACGAGGTAAAAATTGAGAAAGCTATGCATGCCCCCGGAGTGGAGTAAACATAAAGGAACTTGGTTATCTTATCCACATAACCCCGACACATTTTTTGAGAAAATAGATAACGTAAGAGATAAATACACAGATATGGTAAAGCTTTTGTCCGAATGTGAAGAAGTTCATATAAATGTAAATGACGAAGAAATGGAAGATGATGTACTATCAAGATTAAAAGATAAAAAAGCAAATTTAAACAATGTGTTCATACACAGATTCCCTACTAACGACGCATGGTGTAGAGACCATGGAGCTATTTTCGTTTTAGATAGAAATGAAAACAAACTTGTTGCGCTTGATTTTAAGTTTAATGCTTGGGGTGGAAAATATCCATATGAATTAGACAATGAACTCCCTAAGAAAATGGCTGAATATCTAAATGTTGAAAGAATAGAAATAGATATGGTTTTAGAAGGTGGCTCCATTGATGTAAACGGAAATGGCTTACTGCTTACTACCGAATCTTGTCTTTTAAATCCAAATAGAAATCCAAACATGTCAAAAGAAGAGATTGAAGAAAATTTAAAGTATTACTTTGGCGTTGAAAAAATACTATGGCTTAAAGAAGGTATAGTTGGTGATGATACTGACGGGCATATAGACGATATAACGAGATTTATAAATGAAAATACTGTAATAACTGTAGTTGAAGAGAATCCAAATGATGAAAACTATCCTATTTTAAAAGAAAATTACGAAATGCTAAAAACATTTACAGATATAAAAGGAAACAAATTAAACATAATCACGCTACCAATGCCAGACCCTGTTTATTACAAAGGAGATAGACTCCCGGCAAGCTATGCCAATTTTTATATATCAAATAAATATGTTATTGTTCCAATCTTTAACTGCGATAAAGATAAAATAGCTTTAGAAATAATACAATCAGTTTTTCCAGACAGAATGGTTGTTGGAATAGATGCTTCTGATATAGTCGTTGGACTTGGCACGTTTCATTGCTTGACTCAACAGATTCCATATGTGTAATATGATGAGAATGTTAGGCAAAGTTTATATGTTTTGCCGGTGATGTGCTAAAGCTGAAGGTTAGTAACAATCTTAAAACCTCTGTGCTTAAAAATTAACCAAGCGATAAATGTTTAAGGTCTTATAACTACTTTTGAGGGTGCTACAATTTTTTTAAGTTGTAGAATGTATTCTGAGGACTTTAGTCCGAAGGATCTCGTTTTTTTCTTTGTCACCCAGTAGCAAAGTGAAGGATCTCCTCTTTTAATGTTATTTGAAAGGAATAAAAAGAAAAATGGAGATTCTTCGCCAGCTTCAGAATGACATTGTAGGCAAAAAGGTTGAGATTCCTCTCACGGCTGCAAAACGACAGAAAAATAGCATTCTTATTACAAATGCAAAATGATAGTATGCCAAATTTTAGGAATTTTTTAGAATATTCTCATTATGACTGTTAATATATTAAACTCTTATGCATGTTAAAATTAGGTTTGAAATTAACACAAAAATTACATATAATTTTTTATGATTTAAATCAATAAAATTTTGGAGGTGTTTTTATGAAGAAGGTTTTGATGTTTATTTTAGCTATGATGTTTAGCATTTCTTCCTTTGCTTATACATTGCAAGGTAGCACAAAAAACTATCCAAAGAAGTTGACTGAAGTTGAAAATCTTGTTAACGAAGAAGGCAAACCTACAAAACTATATGATTTTAAAGGAAAGGTTGTTATTTTGTACTTTGGCTTTTCTAATTGTAAATATGTTTGTCCAACAGTAAATGCAGCGTTAAAACAGGTTGCAGAAAAGTTAAATGAAAAAGGTTTGAAAGGTAAGTATCAAATTGTATTTATTACAGTAGACCCAAAAAGAGATGACCCTAAAACATTAAAAGAATATAAAAAGACAAGGACATTGGATGAATTTACTTTTTTAACCGGTAAACCAGAAGACCTAAAGAAAGCTTGGGACGCTTACGGAATCGAAGTAAAAGAAGTTGAAAAAGCTACTGATGAACATGCGATGCACGAACATATGCACATGCACGGTGGACAAGGTAAAATGAAAATGATAACTCATACACCGGTTAAGACAATCATCATAGATAAAAATGGTAATATGGTTGAGGAATATTTAGGAATTTATTTACCAGTTGATAAAATTGTTGAAGATGTTGAATATTTAATTAAACAATAACTGCTGAGAGTGTTACAAATTCTTGTAAGGTTACCTTTCCGTGTCATCCTGAGGCTGTAAGCCGAAGGATCTCCTCTTTTGATTTTTTGACTTGAAAAGAAAAATAAGAGATTCTTCGCTTCGCTCAGAATGACGATGTAGATTTTCGGAACAGCCTTATAACCGCTCAGACATCGCTGGCTATTTATTTGTTATCCTGAGGCTTTAAAGCCGAAGGATCTTCTCTTTAAATGTCACACATCACCCTTTGTAAACCTCGTTATTTATTCTTTAGCCATCATCCGGTAAAGATTCGTCATAACCCCATTTTTCATTTATTTCCGTCCTTTCTCTTTCTTCCCAGCAGTTAGCACAGAAAAACAAACCTTCTATGTTAGGGTCTTCTTTTAGATTTTTCTTTGAACCACACTTGAAGCATTCTTTTTCTTCAATAAATTTCTTTTCTTCTTGCATAATTTCACCTGTAAAATGTATAATTACAATAAATTATTCCTACCGAGGAAATTTTGTAATGATAGAAAACATAGAACAGATAAAGAAAGATTTTGATTTTACCCAAGAAGACGTAGAAAGAATAAAGAAGCTAAAACCAATTTTAGAAAAATACCCGGATGAATTTATAAGTAGATTCTATTTTTTTATCTCCAGATTTCCTGATTACAATCAATTTTTAAAAAACGAAGACATAATTAAAAGACATAAATCAAAGCTAAAAAATTGGTTTTTGGATCTATTTAATGGAAATTATGATGAAAGCTACTTTTCAAAGCTATATAAAATTGGAGAAGTTCACGTAAAAATAGGGCTTCCAACCCATTACGTTAATGCTGCATTTAATTTTGTAAGAAGGTTTATCATAGAAAAAATAGATATAGAAATTCAAGATAAAAATGAAAGAAATCTTTATGTTACATCTATTGGAAAGCTTCTTGATATAAATCTTGACGTTTTGACGTTAGCTTACAGAGAGGAAGAGTTAATTAAGTATGGAGCTTTGTCTAAATATGTGAAAATTTTACTTATTTTTGCAAGAAGATTTTCTGAAATTATTGATTTTTTTATACTTGGTGCATTGGTCGTAGTTGCTTTATTTGTATTTGTTTTATTTGGGTTTGATATCTATAAAGTTTTATTTAACATAATTCCTTTTGAAGAGGGGATAGTTACTTTACTTGGTAGTTTACTTATACTTTGGGCTGTAGCGGAATTAATGAACGAAGAAATAAAGCACTTTAAAGGTGCAGGGTTTGCAATAACGGTTTTTTGTAAGTATTGCTTTAGCTGCAATGATTAGAAAACTTTTAATTGCTTCTTTATCAGAAAGTGGAGAAAAGAAAGCCATAGAGCTTGCAGCTTACAGCTTTGTTATTTTGGTTCTTGGCATAGTCTATTGGCTTATAAAGAAAAATAAACAGCAAGAAATTTAGATATGCTAAAATTTTATAAACATCTTATACATCTTTTTTGTTTTTATAAATCAAGATATGAAGCACTTCTGCAAAATTTTCCATATTCTTTACTTTTTCACTTTCTTCTATTGGTTGTGTTGTTATAACAAATGTACCGTCAGTGTCTGTTTCAGCAATAGCTCGCCCCTTTTTAGCTGGTTTCTTAACAACGAGATCGCCATCCTCATCCAAAGTTATGAAAAGTACTTTTATATTCTTTGTTACAGGGCTACTTTGAAGTTTTAACTTCCAATATCCTGTTTGTGCTATACGTTCTCTTAAAGTTGTCTTTGAAGAAATTATAGCCAAAGCTTTACAGTTTTTAGGATCATATATTATCAAATCAACATCTGGTAAATGCATTCCAAATTCACCATAATCAATAAGAATACTTCTTTTTACATTTCCTAAACATTCGTTTAAATTTGAATCCTTTTTCTCTAAATGTTTCCCAAATATAACATTTAAGTTTAATTTCTTTACTTCCTCACTTATCAGTTCTAAAATAACTTTTTCTAACATATTACCTTTAAAAGGTTTCCAAGATTGTTCTATATCTTTTACAATTCCTCTTAAACTCTCTTCATACATGCTTTTTGCTTCTTTTAGGATTTCTGATAAAGCTGCTACACCTCTTATCTTGATTTGTTCCGTTATATATTTCCCAATATGTTCAATCTTTTTTCTTCGCTCTTTCATAATATTTCCAATTTACCTTTAAGTCTTTTGGAATTCTTTTTTTATCTGACTTTCTAACTATTATAAGATGTTTAAATCCCCTTAAATAGAAATTATGTTGTAATGCTTTACTATGCCAGAAAGGTGTGTTTGAATATTGATTTTTTCTTGCAACACATATAACATCAACAGGTTCAAAATGTTTAACTAATCTCTCGTAAACTTTAAAACCAACAGGAATATATACACCTTTAGCCCACTGATCGCCAATCAGCCAAGCAAGGATTTTTCCATCTTTTAAAATTCTATGACACTCAATCATAACTTTTTCAAGCTCATCATAAAACCTTTCTTCGCTTGCTGGGATATGTCCTATATTCAGAGGGTGGTCGTTGTATCTTATATTATCTCCATATGGTGAGTCAATAAAAACCATATCCACAGAGTTATCTTCTAATGGAATATTTCTTGCATCAGCTTGGATTATATCTGACCTTGTTGGAACTATATCGAAAGCAACTACACGACGTCTTTCTTCTTTGCAAACATCAATGGTTGTTCCAGAGCCAGCCATTGGATCGCAAACAAGATCGCCCGGATAAGTATATCTATAAATCAAATTATATATGATAAAAGCAGGGGTAACTCCAGCGTATTTATTGTTTCCTTTTGGCGTATCTCCATAGCTTTGCTTTGGATAATCCCATAACGTTGTTGAAAATATAGGCGGGCGATAAAACTCGTCTATTAATTCAGATTTCTTGCAAGGGTCTAATGTATATTGTTTACCATCTAAAATTAAGTTTAAAACTTTTACCCCCTTTTCTGTAAAGATATCTCTCCAAGAGACTCCGAGTTTTGCAAGAGTCTTTTTTAAATTTCCTACACTTTTTAATTGTCCAATTGGTTCAACCTTTACATAGTATGGATACTTGCCATCGAAAAGACTTAAAGAAGGATCATATATTCCCTCGCTCTTAGCGATAAATGTTCCCCATAATACATCTGTGTCCAAATTATACAAAAAAACAAAATCGCCTTCCTTTACTGCAAAAACTTTGTGTGCATAAGTTTTATTAGTTGCAAAAATAAGATTATCCAGCAGTTCACGCTCGCTTTTTGTAGTACATGCAAATATAAATCCATGCTTCAAATCTATTCAATACCTCCAAAATTATTATTATCAGTAAAGCAATGCATATTACAATATTATACCATTTATACACCCTTCAAAGTAAGCCAAATTTCTGTTAGATATGCTAAAATTTTATAAACATCTTACACGGAGTAAACCATGAGTCTAAAGATATACAACACATTAACCGGAAAAAAGGAAGATTTTGCACCTATAAAACCTGGGGAAGTTAAAATTTACACCTGTGGTGTGACTGTTTATGATTATAACCATGTAGGTCATGGTAGAAGTTTAATCGTTTTTGATATGATTAGAAGATATTTAAGATATCTTGGATATAATGTAATTTTTGTAAGAAACTTTACCGATGTTGATGACAAAATCATCAACAGAGCAAAAAATGAGTGTTTACCCTTTAGTGTTATTTCAGATAAATTTATAAAAGAATACTTTGATGATGCAGAAAAATTTAGGATAGAACCAGCTGACATAGAGCCAAGAGTTACAACGCATATTCCTGATATTATAAATTTCATTCAAAAGCTTGTTGATGCTGGTTATGCATATGAAGCTGATGGAGATGTTTATTTTTCTGTAAGAAAGTTTAAAGAGTATGGAAAGCTTTCTAAAAGAAGTATAGATGAGCTTTTGGCTGGTGCAAGAATTGAGCCGGGAGAAAAAAAGAAAGACCCGCTTGATTTTGCATTATGGAAGTCAGCAAAAGCAGGAGAGCCTTACTGGGAATCTCCATGGGGTAAAGGAAGACCTGGTTGGCATACAGAATGCTGTGCAATGATATTTAAACATCTTGGAGAAACAATTGATATACACGGCGGTGGTTTAGATTTAACTTTTCCACACCATGAAAACGAGATAGCACAAGCAGAAGCTTTAACAGGAAAACCATTTGCAAGATACTGGATTCATAACGGCTTAGTCACTGTAAACGGACAAAAAATGTCAAAATCTCTCGGAAATTATATAAAACTTAAAGAGATTTATTCCAAATACGAGCCAGACATTTTAAGACTATTAGTTTTATCTGTTCATTATAGAAGTCCATTAGATTTTTCTTGGGATAAAATGGAAGAGACTAAAAAAGCTTATGAAAGGCTTAAAAATGCAATTGAGGAAGCAGAAGTTTTAAATAAACTTCCAATAGATGAAAACTTTGAAGGAGATTTATATAATGCCATCCAAAAAGCACAATCTGGTTTTTACTCAGCGATGAGTGATGACTTTAACACACCAGAAGCCCTTGCATCTTTATTTGGTCTTGTAAGAGAGATGAATATTTTAAGAGATAAAGCTATTAAACATGGTGGAATCTCTAAGAAAGCAATAGAATCTTACAAAGAAGCAGCGAAAACGCTTCACGATATAGGAAGAGATATATTCGGACTGTTTGACAGCCTACAACCATGCATAAAACAAGAAGAAGTTAAAGTTAAAGAAAAAGAAGAAAGTATAAACGAAGATTTAATTCAAGTACTGATAGAAGCAAGAGAAAAAGCAAGGAAGGAAAAACAGTTTACGATTGCAGACTTAATAAGAGATAAGCTAGCTGAAAAAGGAATAATCTTAGAAGATGCACCATTTGGAACAAAATGGAAAAAAGCGTAGTAGAGAAGATATTTGATAGTGCTCATAAGTCTTACGACAGTTTTTTAAATTTTGCTACATTTGGACTGATTAATAAATGGCAAAACCAATTAATTTCAGCTACAGACTTAAAAGGGCGTATTTTGGATATTGGAACAGGAACGGGAGAAATAGTTAGAAAGCTTAGAGAAAAAGACAAGGAATGTTTTATCTATGCAGTTGATTTGTCTTTTAATATGCTAAAAACTGCTAAAAATAAAGTCTTTGACGAAAAAATACTTTACATTAGGACTAACGCGTTAAAGCTTCCTTTTAAAAACTCGTCTTTAGACAACATCTTCTTTTCTCTTGTATTTAGACATTTGCCAAGAGAAGAGATAACCAAAGAACTTAGAAGAGTTTTAAAACAATACGGTACAGTCTCTATTCTTGAAATCGGAAAACCAGAAAGTAATATTTTTTATAAATTTATCCATTTTTTTGCAGATAGATTGTTTAGACCAATAGGAAGGCTTATCTTTTCAAAAGAAGAGTGGGATTATTTTGTAGAATCCATAGAAAATGCTATGAAAATATCCGAAATAAAACCTTTTTTTAATAAACATGGATTTAATGTTAAGTTTTTAGAAAAGAGATTTTTTGGATTAATTCATCTGATAGTTTTGGAAAAAATAGAATGAAAAATTATTGACTTTCTTGAAATCAAGAAGTAATTTAATACAGAACCTTATACCTTGGGTGAAAATTAGTAATTTTTATAAAATTTTAAAAAAGGAGATCCTTTGGACTTACGTCCTCGGGATGACAGTCAAAGATTGATTGATAAGCATTGGAGTAAGGATAGCCTTGTTCTGTTATTATGTAGCTAAACGAAGAATCTCATATTGTTTTATTGAATATTGAATTTCTCACTATACAATTGAATAGTAATTAATAATAGATTTTAATAATCTAAGGAGGGTAAAAATGGAAAATTTAGAAACAGTTCATTTACAAGTAAAGGATATTTATTATCCACCGGAGGAGATTAAAAAAGAGTGTATAGTTCAAAACTACGAAGAGATGTATAAAAAATCTATTGAAAATCCTGATGAATTTTGGTCTGAAGTTGCAAATGAACTATTTTGGTATCAAAAGTGGGATAAGGTTTTAGAGTGGAATTTTCCTTATGCTAAATGGTTTGTTGGCGGGAAAACAAACATCACATACAACTGTCTTGATAGACATGTTTTAAACGGAAAAAGAAATAAAGTAGCTTATATTTACGTTGATGAAGACGAAAACGAAAAAAAAATAACCTATGGCGAGCTTTTGGAGCTTGTTAATAGACTTGCAAATGGCTTGAAATCCCTTGGTGTTGGCAAAGGGGATAGAGTTTCTATTTATATGCCAAATACTATTGAAGCAATAGCAAGTATGCTTGCTTGTGCAAGGATTGGAGCTATACATAGTGTAGTTTTTGCAGGATTTAGCGAAGGGGCATTGAAATTAAGAATCAATGATGCAAAAGCAAAAGTAGTAATAACAGCAACCTACACAAAAAGAAGGGGTAAAAAAATACCATTACTTCCAACTGTAAAAGATGCAATTAAAGAGCTTGATTTTGTTAAAAAAGTTATTGTCTGGGACAGGGATAATGAGCTTTCTGAAGAGGAATACGGTAGCCATTATATAAACTTTCAAAAATTAATCAAGTCAAGCAGCCCTGTTTGTGACCCAGAAGTCATGGATGCGGAAGACCCATTGTTTATTCTTTATACATCAGGAACAACAGGAAAACCAAAGGGTGTTCTTCATACAACTGGCGGTTATATGGTAAACACGTATCTAACAACAAAAACAGTATTTAATATAAAAGAAGATACAATTTATTGGTGTACAGCAGACATTGGATGGATTACAGGCCATAGCTATATTGTCTATGGACCGCTTGCGAACGGTACAACGTCAGTAATAATGGAGGGCGTTCCGGTATATCCACATCCTGGCATTTGGTGGGAGTACGTTGAAAAATACAGAGTAAACGTATTCTATACAGCACCTACAGCCATTAGAATGCTTATGAGATTTGGAGATGAAATTCCGGCAAAATATGATTTATCATCGTTAAAAATACTTGGTTCTGTTGGTGAGCCAATCAATCCAGAAGCTTGGATTTGGTATTATAAAAACATCGGAAAAGAAAAAGCTGCTGTAGTTGACACATGGTGGCAGACAGAAACAGGTGCACACATGATAACAACACTTCCATGTTATCCTGCAAAGCCGGGTAAAGCAGGAAAGCCATTGTTTGGTGTGGTTCCGGCAGTAGTTGATAAAGAAGGTAATGAGCTTCCACCTAACACAGTAGGGCATTTAGTGATAAAGAAACCATGGCCATCTATGCTTAGAACATGTTGGGGAGAGCCGGAAAGATATGAAAAATACTGGAAAGAAATTCCTGGCGGTGTTTATTCAGCAGGAGACCTTGCTTCCGTAGATGAAGATGGATATATTATGATTCTTGGACGTGCTGATGACGTTTTAAGCGTTGCAGGACACAGAATAGGTAATGCAGAGGTTGAATCTGCAATCGTTGAACATCCTGCAGTTGCAGAAGCGGCTGTAATTGGAAAGCCTAACGAAATTAAAGGTGAATCGATTAAGGCATTTGTCATACTAAAGGAAGGATATTCACCATCACAAGAATTAATAATTGAAATCAAAGAAACAGTTAAAGATGTCCTTGGTGCTATAGCTGTTCCGGACGAAGTAGAATTTGTTGATAAACTACCAAAAACAAGAAGTGGTAAAATAATGAGGAGAGTTTTAAGAGCCAGAGAATTAGGTCAAGAGCTTGGAGACATATCAACACTTGAAGATTAGGAGGTTCACAACAGTTGCTATTTTCTGTAAAAAAGTGTAAAGTAAAATGGTAGAGATTGAGAAATGATAACACTTCAATGTCTGCTTGAATTTCAAAATACGCAAGATAAAAAAGCTGTATTAGATTTAATGCGTAGATTTTCATCTGCTATGAGATATGCATATCAAAGATTGTTAGAAGGCAAGAAAAGAAAAGATTTGAAAAAATATTTATCAAAACTATTTAACATAAACACAAGATATTCAGATGATGCTATATTTTTAGCACAGTCAACAATCACGTCATGTAAAGAAAGACATCAAAATCCAAAGAAACTTATATTTGGTTCAAGAAAATTATTTGAGCAATTAAAGAGAAATCATTTAACAGGAAAAAGAAGAAAAAAGTTAAAAGCAAGATGGAAAGAAAGCAGGCAGGGAAATTTATATTCAAGAGGAGATAAATCAAAGCAAGGAAATCTAAATTTAAGATTTCAGCGGATTAATAATGAGCTTTACTTGAGAATAAACACAGGAGATAGACAATATATCTACGCAAGAGTAATTAGAAGCGTTAAAAGGGAAAAAGATAAATGGATAGATTTTGTGTTTATGTTAGAAAATGCATATCAGACAGATGAATGGTTTGCGTATAGTGTTAGATTAAAAACAAAAAACAGCAAAATATACGCTTTTATATCCATAGAAGAGAAAATACCACCTATTACAATCAAAAGAGACAATGGTATTATAGGCATAGATGTAAACGCATATCCATTTCATCTTGCACTATCTTTTACAAGTAAAGATGGCAATTTAGAGAAATATCAAAGCATTAGTTTAAATGAATTATTAGATGTTAGCTCAGAAAAAAGACAATACTTAGAATGGCAGATAGCACACAAGATAATAAAGATAGCAAAAAAAGAGAATAAAGCTATCGCTATCGAAAATTTAAATAAACTACCAAAAGGTAAAAGAGGAGATGGATTTGCAAAGTTAAGAATTAGATTACAGAAATGGAGCTATAAAAGATTATTAGACAAAATAGAAATATTAGCAAAAAGAAACGGGATAGAAATAAGAAAAGTCAATCCTGCATATACATCAGCAATAGGAAAACTAAAATACTCGCCACAATACAACATAGATAAAGATATAGCAGGAGCTTACGTAATAGCAAGGAGAGGGTTGGGATTTAAAGAGAAATTACCAAAGAATTACAAAGAACTTTTAAATGATACTGATTTTCTATCATACACTATAGCAAAAATTGAAGATAACATTAAAAAACTAAAACAAAAACTAAAAGAAGAGAAAAACGAATACAAGAGAAATAAACTAAAAAGCACATTAGCAAAATTAAGAAAAAACCTAAAAATACTACAACAACACGTCTCACTTCTCACATCTCACGTCTCACGTTTAGAAAGTGGAAAGAGCGAGTCATCTTCCCAACAACCTGTCAACCAATGGAAGGAACAGGTGAGGGGCTTACTTACAGGTAGACATAAAAGCTGGCAAGTTCTTTCCATAGCCTTAGCCTTCTGCTGTTTTGAAAGATCGTATAGAGATCTTTCTCCTTTGAAGCGTGTAATCGTTTCAAAGGATTGGACAGTAGTGGCTAATAGGTTAGCTCCTGTACTTGGTACAGGGACTATGACACTTCCAAAATACCGCCTGTTGGGGTCGGAAGTGTCTGAAATGGCGGAATACAAATACCCCAACCCAAGCTGTAGTTTTATACAGTTTGGTTGACCAGGTCAGATTGGAAATAGACAAAGAGCTTACACCTAAACAGATAGTTGAGGAGCTAAATAAATACATAGTTGGTCAGTATGAAGCCAAAAAGGCAGTTGCAGTAGCGCTTAGAAATAGATGGAGAAGGCAAAAATTACCAGAAGATCTAAGAGATGAAGTAATTCCAAAAAATATACTTATGATAGGACCTACAGGAGTAGGTAAAACTGAAATTGCAAGGAGACTGGCAAATTTAGTAAAAGCACCATTTATAAAAGTAGAAGCAACAAAATTTACAGAAGTTGGATACGTTGGAAGAGATGTTGAATCTATCATAAGAGAGCTTGTTGACGTATCTTTCAAGATGGTAAAAGCTGAAAAGATGGAAGAAGTAAGAGAAAAGGCAAAAGCTATAGCAGAAGAAAAGATATTAGACTATTTAGTGCCTAAAAAACCAAAAAGGTATGGAACACTTATTGAGGAAGAGGAAGAATCGCCGGCAAGAGAAAAATTTAGAGAAATGCTAAAAAACGGTCAATTGGATGATAAAGTTGTAGAAATAGATGTAGAAGAAAAAGTCTCAGCGGTTGTTGGAGGTGTAGTTGTTCCGGGTCTTGAAGATATTGAAAGCCAGCTAAAAGAATTATTTTCAAATTTAGGACCATCAAAAAGAAAAAAAAGAAGATTGACGGTCAAGGAAGCGTTGAAAATTATAGAAAACGAAGAAGCAGAAAAACTTATAGATATGGATGAAGTCCAAACCTTAGCAGTAAAAAGAGCAGAAAACTTAGGAATAGTATTTATTGATGAAATTGATAAAGTGGCAGCAAGAGGATCATCAAAAAGCGGTCCTGATGTATCAAGAGAAGGAGTGCAAAGAGATTTACTTCCAATAGTAGAAGGAACTGTTGTTTCAACAAAATACGGACCAGTCAAAACAGACCATATTTTATTTATAGCAGCAGGAGCATTTCATTTAGCAAAACCTTCAGATTTAATTCCAGAATTACAAGGAAGATTTCCAATAAGAGTAGAGCTCAAAGCACTTACAAAAGATGATTTTGTCAAAATTTTAACAGAACCAAAAAATGCATTGATAAAACAGTATATAGCTTTAATGTCTACAGAAGGTGTTGAACTTGAATTTACAGAAGATGCAATTCAAGAAATAGCACAAATAGCAGAAGAAGTAAACGAAAGAACAGAAAACATTGGAGCAAGAAGACTTCATACAATATTAGAAAGAATAATGGAAGATTACTCATTTAATGCACCAGATTTAAAAGGACAGAAAATTGTGATAGATAGTAAATTAGTTAGAGAAAAACTTGGTAATGTGATTACAAATGAAGATTTAACAAGATATATATTATAATAGGAGAGAGATTATGAAAGAAATGGAAATGCCAATAGCTTTTGAAGAGCTTTTAAAAGATATAGAAATAAAAAATGCAGCATCTGCCTATGTTTTAATTGAAGCAAATCCACCAGAAATACCAAATATTTTAAAAGCATTGTCAACAATAGAAAATGTAAAATCCGCAGATGTAGTAACCGGCATATACGACATAATCGTTTATGTTGTAGGTGAAGACCAAAACGAAATAGGAAGAATTGTTATAAAGGATATCAACCCAATTCCAGGTGTTAAAAAAGCTACAACTTGTATGGTAGTTAAGTTATAGTAATAGAAGTTAACCTTAGGTAATACGTCAGGTGAGAAATTCAATAAAAATAGCAGATTCTTCATTCGGCTGCAGAATGACAAATAAGCAAGAGGGTGTTCTAAAATTTTTTAAGTTATAGAATGTATATGTAGATATAACTTTCCCTTTGACTGTCATCCTGAGGACTTTAGTCCGAAGGATCTCCTCTTTTAAAAATTGAGGAAAAAGGAGATTCTTCGCTTCGCTCAGAATGACAATCAAAAAGTTAATTAATTTTTAGATTTAGTTGAAATTTTAAAGCATTCTCAATAAGTAAAAATCAAATAATTCTCACAAACACAGAATAATATTATGATCTTTTACAATTTCAAATCTTAAAAATCTTCTTGCATCACCCTTTAATTAGCAACGATTTTATACTTTTTATTCTCTGTTTTCTTTCTCTTCACTTTCAATATACTTTTTTGCATCAGTGTACATATTTTTAAATCCAGCCATAAGACCAAGAAAAAAGAAAATTATAGTTAGGTAAGGTGATGTACCAAAATATTTATCTAAAAAATAACCTATGGCAACCCCTACTATTACACCAGAAACTAAATGTAAACCTATTGTTAAAAAAGATAAATTTTTACTCATTTAATCCTAAAACATCTTGCATATCATAAAGACCATTTGGCTTGCCTACAATCCATTTCGCAGCTTCTAATGCACCTTTAGCAAATATGTCTCTTGAAGTAGCTCTATGAGTTAATTCTATTCTCTCACCCATTGTAGCAAAGATAACTGTATGTTCGCCTACAACATCACCACCTCTAAGAGCAAACACTCCAATCTCTTTATTACTTCTTTCACCTGTCAAACCTTGCCTACCATAAACTACTTTTTCTATTCCTGTTGCTTTCTTTAAAATATCCACAATCTTAACCGCTGTGCCAGATGGGGCATCTTTTTTATATCTATGATGCATCTCTATAACTTCAATATCAAAACCTTTATCTCTTAATGTTTTAGCTGCTTGTTCTACAAGTTTAAATAATAAATTCACACCTATGCTCATATTGGGAGCTAAAACAATTGGCATATCTTGAGAAAGCTGTTTTATTTCTTCCAATTCTTTTTCATTAAATCCTGTTGTTCCTATTACTGCATATTTTTTGTTCTTATCTGCTGCTAAAATTCTTAAATGCCCTAAAACAGCCTCAGTATTGTTTGCAAAATCAATCAAAACATCAAAAGCATCAATTACTTGAGAAACATCAGAAACAACAGGAGCTTTTACATCCTTGTTGATTATTTCGCCGACTGTTGAATGCAAGTGGGCACAATCGGGATTCTCTATACCTGCAACGATATTTACATCTTTATCCTCTGAAGCCAATTCTGCAATCTTTCTTCCCATCCTTCCCATAATACCAGAGATTGCTATATTAACCATTTACCTCTCCTTGACCAAATATTACTTTTGAAAATTCATTTAACAATTCATTGGCTTGATGTGGTGGAACTATTGATGGTGCTAAAGCTACATCTACACCGGGTTTAAATAGCTTTGTTTTTATAAGATTTTCAATTTCTTCCATGTCTTGAGCTGTAATGTTTTCATTAAAGACATCCTGTGGATCTTGGTCCGTTATAAAAAATCCTGCAAAAACAAATGCGTAAGCTTTTTTTTCCATAATAAATATTCTCCTTATATTTTTAAATGTTATAACTCAGTCAAATTTCAACATAATAAATACATCAGATGAGAAATTGGGTAAAAGTATAAAATTCCTCGTCGGCTGCAGAATTACATATAATGCAACCATTAATGCACGATGTCTACGAGCAATTTATGAATTGGCCTTTTTCCACTTTTTGTCATCCTGAGGACGTAAGTCCGAAGGATCCCATTATCTATATTCCATAAAAATTATAATTTCTAGTCCAATGTGTTCCGAATTAGTTATAATCAATTAATTAAAATTAACCTCCCAACCTCTTTTAACTCAAGAGATTGGGAATGAAGCCTAAAATTTGCTTATTTTTCTTCTTTTGTACCCATTTTATACATTATAGAACCCCATAAGAAAACCAACTGAGTTAACATTAAAACTAATAAAATAACTTCTGCACTTGGAATTCCACCAAATGTCATTTCCATGATTCACACCTCCTATTAGTGTTTTAAAATAAATTCGGCTAATGCTCCTTTTTCTTCCTTAGATAATTTCTTTGTAATTTCTAAATTTGGTTTCATTACAGCTTCTTTTGCAGGGTCTACAATTGCTTTTCCTTCACCGTTTAAGAATTTAACTAACCCATCTTTATTTCCTTTATATGCAGATGCAATTTTGTTTAATCCTGGTCCAACAGTATCTGCGTTTGGTTGATGGCATGCAGTACAGCCTTTAGATTTAAATATTGCTTCACCGTCTACTTTAGCTGTTTGTTGTTTAGCTTCTTCCTTAGGTTTAGCTGACTCTTGCTTTTTCTCTACTTTTTTCTCCTCTGGTTTTTGTTCTTGTGACTTAGCTTCTTCTTTTACTTCTTGCTTAGTTTCTGTAGCTTGTTGTGATTGCTGTTCTTGTTGTGCAGGTTGTTGTGGTTGCTGTGCTTGTTGTTGAGGAGCAGGTTGTGCTTCTCCAGTTGCTGGAGCCTCTTCTTTCTTTTGGCAAGATGTTAATACTATTGCCGAGGATAATAAAGCTGCCATTAATAACTTTGATTTTTTCATTTATTTTTTTCCTCCAAACTTTATCCAAACTTTTATAGAATAATAATAATACTTTTTAATAATTTTATCAACTATAAAATGAGAGTGATTTAAAATTTTAACTAAGTCTAAAAATTAATTAACCTTCATCATTTTGAGAATAATAAAAGAATCTCCTTCTTTATTTCCCTATGGTGCCATTCTGAGCGAAGCGAAAAATCTTCTTCCTTTCTAACTTTTAAAAGAAGAAATCCTTCATACTAAAGTCCTCAGAAATGACGAGCAAAGATACATTTTGCATACACCTTTCACAGCTTACAAAAATTTTAGAACAGTCTCACTATAAAATTACTTTCATACTTTCAGCTGCAAGTTTTGCTTTTTTCCTTGCATCTTCTATATTTTCTCCTACTGCTAAAGCAACGCCCATTCTTCTTTTTGGTCTTGTGGTAGGCTTTCCAAAAATTCTAACTTTAGTTCCTGGAATGCTTAAAGCCTCTTCAAGTCCTTTATACTTTGGAGCTACGCCATAATCAGATGCATGGAAACAGTAAGAAGCTCCTGGGGATAGGAGTTTTATATCTATCGGCAGTCCAAGTATAGCTCTTAAATGAATCTCAAACTCTGACATATTTTGAGTTATCATGGTCACCATTCCAGTATCATGTGGTCTTGGTGATATTTCGTTAAACCAAACCTCATCTTCTTTTACAAACATCTCACATCCAAAAATTCCATAACCACCAAGCTCATCTGTTATTTTTTTAGCAATCTCTTTTGCTTTGTTTAAAGCTGTTTGACTCATTGGATGTGGTTGCCAACTTTCCCAGTAATCTCCATCAACTTGCATGTGTCCTATCGGCTCGCAAAATAATGTTCCTTGATTTTTTGTTCTGACAGTTAAAAGAGTTATTTCATAATCAAAATTGATAAATTCTTCAATGATTACTTCGCCACTTTTTCCTCTTGCATTTTCTTGTGCATAATACCATGCTCTGTCAATCTCATCCAAGCTTCTAACAATTGATTGCCCCTTCCCTGATGAACTCATAATGGGTTTAACTACACACGGTAGTCCAATCTCTTTTACTTTTTGTCTGTATGTTTCTATATCTGATGCAAAAGCATATTTAGAAGTTTTTAAGCCCACTTTTTCAGCAGCAAGTCTTCTTATGCTTATTCTGTTCATTGTATGTTTTACTGCATTAGCACAAGGAACTATACTAAATCCTTTTTTCTCTAACTCTATCAAGGCATCTGTGTCTATTGCTTCAATCTCTGGAACGATAAAATCTGGTTTTTCTCTGTATGCTATATCTTTTATTAAATCACCATTTTTCATATCAATAACATAGTATCTATGGGCTATTTGTTGAGCTGGTGCGTTTTGATAACTATCTACAGCTATAACTTCTATACCGAGTCTCATAGCTTCAATGACAAACTCTTTTCCAAGCTCACCGCTTCCAAGAAGTAAAATTTTTGTAGCATTTGAAGATAAAGGAGTACCTATAATCATGACTTTCTCCTATGCTATAATTTTTTGATATAAAAAATATTTTAACATTAAGGAGCTGTATGCCGCTTTATCTGAAGATAGCACTAAGATATTTGTTTTCTACAAAATCTAAACTTTTATCTTTTATGTCTATTATTTCTATCATCGGAATAACTCTTGGAGTTGCTGCTTTAATCATAACTATGGCTGTGATGGGTGGTTTTATGTATGGAATAAAGTCTAAACTTCTTGAGACTGCACCACACATTATGATAGTAAAAGCCGACGGTAAATTCCAAGAGTATCAAGAAGTAGTACAAAAAATAAAAGATGTTGAAGGTGTTATTGATTATGAACCTTTTGTTTATTCTCAAGCTATAGCCGGAAAATCTTCCAATCTAATTCCTGTATATGTAAGAGGCGTGATTTCAGAAAAAGATAAGAATTTTATGGCTCTTGATAAAAAATTGATTTCTGGTAGGTATGATTTAACAGATGATAACATTATTCTTGGTAAGGATGTTGCTCTTGCTTTGAATGTTTGGGTTGGAGATAGCGTAAATATCGTGTCTCCGGTTGGAAGAAAAACGCCCATTGGCTTTTTACCAAAGCTTAAAGAGTTTAAGGTAGCAGGAATTGTTGAATTTGGTATTTATGAGTATGACTCAACGTTTGTATGTATGAGTTTAGAAAATGCTCAAAGCTTTTTTGATTTAAACGGTGCAATAACAGGTATTCAGCTAAAAATTAAAGACCCATTTAATCCAAGCATAGTAAAAGAAAAATTAGAAAAAAGATTAGATTTTCCTTACATCGTCAGGTCATGGACTGATATGAATAAAAGCTTATTCCAAGCTCTACAGCTTGAAAAGTTTGCAATGTTTCTTGTGATAGCTTTAATTGTAGTTGTTGCATCTTTTAACATTTCAAGCTTAATAGCAACAAAAAGCAGGGAAAAAAGAAAAGAAATTGCGATCTTAAAAACCATCGGAGCAGACAGCAATTTTATAAAAAAGATATTTATTTCACAAGGCTTGATAATAGGATTTATTGGAACATCTCTGGGTCTTATTATTGGTTTATCCGTAGTATACATAGGTGATACATTCCATTTAGTAAAACTAAATCCGGAGGTTTATTTAATAAATTATCTTCCAATGAAGATTTCAATTTTAGAAGTCTTTATAATTGCTTTATCTTCTATGCTTATATGCTTTTTATCTTCTTTATTTCCGGCTATTTCTGCATCTAAGGAAGTGCCTGCTGAGGTTTTAAGATATGATTAAGGCAGAAAATATTAAAAAGATTTATCAGACAAACGGCGATAGGGTTTTAGCTTTAAGAGGTATTTCTCTAAACATAGAAAAAGGTTCAATGGTTGCAATAATAGGGCCATCCGGGTCGGGAAAAAGTACGCTGTTGCACATACTTGGTGGTATAGATTATCCAACAGAGGGAAAAGTTGAGATTGACAGTGTAGATATTACAAATCTAAAAGATAAACAGCTTGCAGAATTTAGAAATAAAAACATTGGCTTTGTTTTTCAGTTTCATTATTTACTTCCGGAGTTTACTGCTTTAGAAAATGTCTCTTTGCCGGCTTATTTAGCAGGAGATAAAAATGCAGAAAGTAAAGCGGTAGATATACTGACAAAACTAAATCTAAAAGATAGAATAAATCATAAACCTTCTCAGCTTTCAGGCGGAGAACAGCAGAGAGTGGCTATTGCAAGAGCTATAATCAACAATCCAAAGGTTTTGATAGCAGATGAGCCAACAGGCAATCTCGATTCTCAAAATGCTAAGAATGTTATAATGTTAATCAAAGAGCTAAATGAGAGTTTTGATATGACTGTTATCATCGCAACCCATGATGTTGAAATAGCAAAATATTGTGATTATATTTACCATATAAAAGATGGTATGATTGAAAGAATTGAAAAAATATAAATTTGCATAAATTTAAAAGGCATAAATAAAAACGAGGTAAAAAGCGATGTTTGAAAAATTTACAGAAAAGGCAAGAAAAGTAATATTAACAGCAAGGGAGCATGCGTTAAAATACAAAAATAACTACTTAGGAAGTGAACATCTTCTCTTAGGGTTGATTGATGAAGATGATATTGTAGTTTTAGTATTATCTAAATTTGGTCTTTCCCCGGAAAAGGTAAAGAAAACTTTACTTTCTCAAATTCCAAGAGGTACACATACAGGAGAGATACTATTTTCTCCGGACGCTAAAAGAATATTAGAGTATGCAGTAGAAGAAGCAAGAATTTTACACCATCCATTTGTTGGTCCAGAACATTTGTTAATTGGGGTTGTTAGAGAAAAGTCCGGGCTTGGTGGAAGGGTGTTAAGAGGCTTTGGAATTGATGAGTATTCGGTAAGAAGAGAAATATTGTCAGTTTTAGGTGAAATACCACCACAAGAGCAGGTAAAACAAATACCTACACCAAACTTAGATAGATACGGAAGAGACCTTACTGCACTTGCAAAAGAAGGAAAGCTTGACCCAGTAATTGGTAGAGATAGAGAAATAGAGAGAGTTATTCAAATACTTTCAAGAAGAAGAAAAAACAATCCTGTTTTGATAGGTGAACCTGGGGTTGGAAAAACCGCAATCGTAGAAGGATTAGCACAAAGGATAGTAAGCAAAAAAGCACCAGAAATTCTCTGGAACAAAAGAATAATAGCTTTAGATTTAGCATCCTTAGTAGCAGGCACAAAATACAGAGGACAGTTTGAAGAAAGACTAAAAACAATTTTAAAAGAGTTAGAAAAAACACCTAACATTATACTATTTATAGATGAGCTTCACACAATGGTTGGAGCAGGTTCAGCTGAAGGTTCTCTTGATGCTTCCAACATGTTAAAACCAGCGTTGGCAAGAGGTGAGGTTCAAGTAATAGGTGCTACAACTTTAGATGAATACAGAAAGTATATAGAAAAAGACGGAGCATTAGAAAGAAGATTCCAGCCGGTCATTGTAGACCCACCAACTCCAGAAAATACAATATTGATTTTAGAAGGTTTAAAGCATAAGTTTGAAGAATTTCATAACGTTGAATACACAAAAGAAGCAATAGAAAAAGCTGTTGAGTATTCTGTTAAATACATACCTGACAGATACTTGCCAGACAAAGCTATAGACTTATTGGATGAAGCAGGAGCGTTAGTAAGATTAAGAGAGCTTGAATTGCCACAAGACCTTAAACAATTGGAAGAAGAAATAAAAAAGATAGAAGACGAAAAGACAAAAGCTATAAAAGAAGAAGATTTTGATAAAGCATCAAAGCTAAGAGATGAAGAGGTTAAATTAAGAGCTAAATTTGAGACACTTAAACTTAAATGGAAAGAAGAGCAAAAGGAAACCAAACCTAAGGTTACTGTTAGAGATATCGCAGAAGTTATAGCAAGATGGACAGGTATTCCAGTTGCAAGACTAACAGAAACTGATAAAGAAAAACTTCTGCATATAGAAGAAGAATTACATAAGAGAGTTGTTGGACAAGATGAAGCAATTACGGCTATAGCAAAAGCTATAAGAAGAAACAGCGTTGGCTTAAAAGGTAGACATAGACCTATCGGAGTATTCTTATTCTTAGGGCCAACAGGTGTTGGAAAAACAGAAACAGCAAAAGCTTTAGCTGAATATTTGTTTGGTAGAGAAGATGCTTTAATAAGATTTGATATGAGTGAATATATGGAAAAACATACAGTATCAAGACTTATCGGTGCACCTCCGGGATACGTAGGTTATGAAGAAGGAGGTCAGCTTACTGAAGCGGTAAGAAGAAAACCATACTCTGTCATTCTTTTTGATGAGATAGAAAAAGCTCATCCGGATGTATTTAATATATTCTTACAGATATTTGACGATGGAAGGCTAACAGACTCTCTTGGCAGGGTGGTTGATTTTAGCAACACTATCATTATTATGACATCTAACCTTGGTGCAAGAATGATTTTGGAAAGTGGTAAAATGGGATTTGAAACAAAATCTTCAATGCTAGACTATAAAGACTTAAAGAAAAACGTTTTAGAACAAGTTAAGAAAGCATTTAACCCAGAGTTTATAAATAGACTTGACGAAATCATAGTATTTAAACCATTAGACAAATCTGTAATTCAAGGTATAATAGATAAGCAAATTAAAGAGATAAACGAAAGGTTAAAAGAATGGGAAATAGAAGTGAAACTCTCTCCAGAGTTTGTAGAGTACTTAATAGAGAAGGAATTCAAACCAGAGTATGGAGCAAGAAGTATCAAAAGAGCTTTACAATCACAAGTGGAAGACTTATTAGCAGAGGAGATTTTAGCAGGAAAACTACACCCTGGCTCAGTAGTAGAAGTTGGTATGAAAGATGGCAAAGTAGTTTTAAATCCTGTAAAACAGAAGAAAAAATCCAAAAAGAAAAAAGAACTTCAGACAGCATAAAAAAAGTGGCGGCGCTTTCAGCCGCCGCCTTACTTTCATTATCTTACCTCTCAGACGCAGCAGAGCTAGAAACAATAACCCCACAGGTCAAAACACCATCCTTACAAGAAGAAGCATTCAAGGTTTATAAAATAGAAAAAATAGAAATTAAAGGTCTAAAATTTTTCAATGAAGAGATAATTAAACCTTTAATTCCATTTGGAAAGGGTGCTATAGTCACACGGGATAAAATAGAAAGCACAATAAGAGACCTTTATAAGCTTGGATACTTTCAAAATGTTGAAGCATATACAAGATACACCGAAAACGGAATTGATATAACCTTTGTTTTCACAGAGCTGCCAGTTGTTCAAAGAATTGATTTTGAAGGAAATAAGGCAGTTTCAAAAGATGATTTGATCAAAGAACTTGGTCTTGATTTAACAGAAAAATTAGAATCTGGCAGACCTTTACCGTTTTCAACTCTGGGACCAGAGCTACAAGAAAAGCTTTCATCGATAAAAAAAGGACTTGGTAGAGTTTTATCTAACGATGAAATAGGGCAGATGATAAAAAAGATTGAAAAACTTTATGAAAAGAAGGGTTATTACAGTCCAAAGATATCTTACTACTACAAAGGAAACACCTTAGTTTTTAAAATAGAAGAAGGAACTAAGGCTTACGTTGAAAAAATAAATATAGTAGGAAATAAAAACGTTAAAACAAAAGAAATTCTTTCTGTCATGGAAACATCTGAAAGAAATATATTAAAACTTAAGCTGCATCCAGCTTTAATAAAAGAGACTCTTTATGAGGATATAGACAGAATAAAAGACTTGTACATTAGTAAAGGTTTTTTAGATGTACAAGTATCAGAGCCTGAAATTACATTAGTAGATGGGAAAAAATACATCATCACAATAAAAATAGACGAAGGAGAAAGATATAAAGTAGGGTCTGTTAAGGTTGAAAACAATGACTTATTCACCACCAAGGAATTATTAGACCTACCAGATAGAAAAAGCATCAAGCCCGGTGAGTATTACAACTCTGAGAAAGTTGAGTTTATTAAGAAGCATATTTTAGATAATTATAACGACCTTGGCTATATATTTGCTAACGTTGAAGTAAACAAAATTGTAGATAAAGAGAAAAAACAGGTTGATGTAGTTTTTAACATAAACAAAGGAAATATTTATTATGTTGATAAAATCAAAATCTCTGGTAATTATGAATCAAGAGACTCCACTATCAGAAGAGAACTTAGATTGGCACCTGGAGATGTATTTAAAAAAGACAAACTTTTAAGGTCTCAAGCAAGATTATACAGACTTGGTTATTACGATATGATTGGGTTTGACCCACAGGTAAAGTCTGACAATGAGATGGATTTAGAGACAAAAGTAAATGAAAGATTTACAGGTCAAATGTCTATAGGTGCAGGATACAGCCAACAAACAAGCTTATCATTCTTTGCATCAATTAGAAAAGGAAACTTCTTAGGTACCGGCGATACTGCAGGGTTATCATTAACAGTTGGTTCAAAATACAGAAATAACTCTCTAAACTATCTACATAAATGGGCGTTTTATAAGCCGTTAGACCTTGGATTAAACTTATATGATTCATATGTAGACTATACAACGTTCATCTCTACAAAAAGAGGATTTTCTCCTACCTTATCTTATGAATTTAAAGAGTTTTGGAGAACAGGCGTTGGTTTAACCTTAGAAAAAGGCGAGTACAAAGATGTTTTAGATACTGCATCAACATACATTAAAAAACAAGTCGGAAAGTATGATTTATACTCAACCTACTGGTTTATAAACAGAAACTCAATAGACAATCCTATTCTTCCAACAAGAGGAAGTGATATAACATTGACACTTTCTGCCGGTACTGGAACAAGAGATTTTTATAAAGCAGTTTTTAGTGCTTCAAAAATTATTCCAGATAAGATTTTCTATACAGACTTTTTATTCTCTGTCAAAGGTACATTTGGATTTGTAGAAAAGATATCTAAAACGATACCACTTGACCAGCTTTTCTTTGTAGGTGGCGATTTTACAATTAGAGGTTTTGAATGGGGTAGAGCCGGTCCATTGGATGAAAACAAAGACCCGGCTGGGGCTAAAAGAGAAATTATTTTAAATTACCAGTTAGCACATCCAATTGTAGAAAGATTTTTATGGGGATATGTATTTTTAGACCAAGGTAAAGGCTATGACAAAGGCAATCCATTTTCTAACATGTATTACTCCACAGGTGTGGGCTTAAAAATCATTACTCCATTTGCACCAATAGAACTTTATTATGGTAAAGTTTTAAATCCACCATCCGGTATAAGCAGCTCAAGGTTTGGATTTATTTTAGGTACATTCTTTTAATGAAGAGAGAGTGTTGTAAAAATTTTTGTAAGCTTTTCCTTGATTGTCATCCTGAGGACGTAAGTCCGAAGGATCTCTTCTTTAAAAAGTGAGAAAGTGAATAAGTGAGAGAGAAAGAAAGAAGATTCTTCACTGACTTCAGAATGGCAGAGTATGAGCATGAAGGCAGAGATTCTTAATTGTAGTTGCAGATGACGAACATTTTTAAACTTAGTTAAAATTTGGTACATTAATAAGGAGGAGATATGATTAAAAAATTTTTAACAGTTTTAACTTTATTATTTTTAGCTTTTGGATACTCAAATGCAACAAATGTTGCTTATGTTGATATGGAAAAAGTGATGAATCAATCTGCAAAAGGAAAAAAGTATAAAGCAGAGTTGGATGCAAAGTTAAAATACTATCAAAATAAAGCAAAAGAACTACAAAACAAAATTGCATCTTTACAAAGCCAGCTAAACTCTTCAGCTTTAAATCAAAAAGCTAAAGAAGATAAGATGAAGGAACTTAGAGAAACAGCAAGACAACTTCAAAATCTTGAAATCCAGGCAAATGAAGAGCTTGCAAAAATGAAAGCAGAAGCAGAAAAGAAAATGGTAAGCGACATAAAAGCAATAGCGCAAAAAATAGCAAAAGATAAAAATCTTGATTTAATTCTTTACGGCGGTTTAATCAGCGGTGTACTCTATGCAGATAAAAAATTAGACATTACAGACGAAGTGCTTAAAGAATATAATAAGTAAATTATTAGCTATGAATGACTTACAACCTCACGACCAATTTTTTAAACAGATATTTTCTGAGCCAAAGAGAGTTAAAAGCCTGCTTGATATATTTTATTCAGAGCTATCTCAAAAGATAGACTTAGAAAGTATAAGATTATTAAACAGTGAAAAATACTCACAGAAGATTGGAAAATCACTTCTTGACCTTTTGTATGAATGCAAAATAGAAAACGAAAAAAGCTTTTTAAGAATCATTTTTGAACACAAATCATACATAGATAAAAACCTACCAAGTCAGCTTTTATACTACAATGGGATATTATGGGAAGAAACAGGAGAGTATAAAGAGTATCTACCAATAATTAACATTGTCTTGTATCATGGTAAAAGAAAATGGAATATACCAACCACACTACCAAAGACTAACTCAGAAATTATAGAAAGATTTTCAAACAAACTTAACTATCACTTAATAGACCTTTCAAAGGTAGCTGATGAAGAGATGATAAACAAGCTCTACGTAGATTTTTGTACAGCGTCAGCACTTCTTACGATGAAGCATATTTTTGAAGATTTAAAAAAGTATAAACATATCTTAAAGAAGGTTTTTGAACACTATCAAGATGGTTGTGTTTTTATCATTTTAGATTATATTTCAGTTGTAAACAACCCACAAGAAGTTGAAAATGTATTAAAGGAAATCTTGGGAGGTGAAAAAGAGATGACGACATTAACAGAAAAATGGAAAATGGAAGGATTGCAACAAGGTTTACAGCAAGGTTTACAACAAGGGTTAATAAAGGCAAAACAAGAAGATATTATAAAGCTAATCAAGGTTAGATTCGGTAATGTTCCTGAAAATGTAGGAAAATTAATTTCAGACATTAACGATTTAGAAGAATTAGATAAACTATTTACAAAAGCTATTTTGGCTAATAGTTTAGAAGAGTTGTTGAGAAAGTAATAAGTGCTGATAAAATATCCACACATTTTTAAGGAGTAAGGTAAAGTATGAAAATCTCAGAAATAGCAAGGCTTTTAAATGGAAAGCTTGAAAACTTTACACAAGACAAAGAGATTAAAAATCTAAAAAGCATTGAAACTGCAGCAGAAGATGATATTACATTTTTAAAGAACAAAAAAGATTTAGATAAAATAAAAGCCGGTGCTGTTATTGTTGGCTCTTTTATACCAGAGTTAAACATTCCGCAGATAGTTGTTGATAAACCGAATATAGCATTTTATAAGCTTATCGATATTTTTTATCCGGATGAGAAAAAAGAAGGTTTTATCTCTAATTTAGCTATTGTTGGTAAAAATGTTGAAATTGAGAAAAGCAGTCAAATACATGAGTATGTGGTCATAAAAGACAATGTTAAGATTGGAAAGAATTGTATAATACATCCTTTTTGTTATATCGGAGAAAATACTCAGATAGGGGACAACTGTATTTTATACCCAAACGTTGTAATTTATAAAGACACAGCTATCGGAAACAACGTGATAATTCATGCAAACAGCGTAATTGCCGCAGATGGTTTTGGATACTATCAAGAGGATGGAAAGCATAAAAAGATAAAACATATAGGAAAAGTCATCATTGAAGATGATGTAGAGATTGGAGCAAATACTACAATAGATAGGGCTATGTTGGATGAAACAGTCATAAAGAAAGGCACAAAAATAGACAATCTTGTGATGATAGGTCATAACTGTAAAGTAGGTCAAAATACGATTTTAGTCTCGCAGGTTGGAATTGCCGGAAGTTCTAAGATTGGGAATAATGTAATTCTTGCCGGTCAGGTAGGTGTTGCAGACCATATTACCATTGGAGATAATGTTATAGTGACTGCAAAATCCGGTGTAGGTAGCGATTTACCACCAAACGGCATATACGGAAGTTCTATAAATGCGATAGAGTGGAAAAAATGGAAAAGAGTTATTGCAATCCTTCCAAAACTTCCAGAGATTTTGAAAAAACTTGAGAAATAAATGAAATTAGAGCATTACTCGGAAGAAAAACTAAAAGAAGATATTTTGAGAATTTTGAGTAAACATTTAGATTTAAGTAGGTATAAAGTTTTTTTCTTTGGTTCAAGGGTAAAAGGAAATTCAGATGAAAGGTCTGACATAGATTTAGCAGTAGAGGGACCAAAAATTCCATCTCACATAAAACTTGAAATTCAAGAAGAGCTTGAAAATCTGCCAACTTTATATAAAATAGATTTCGTTGATTTTAACGAAGTTGACGATGATTTTAAAAAAGTAGCAAAGCAATTTGTAGAGTATTTATACCCATGAAGTTAGAAAAACTTACAATAGATTTAGAAAAAATTTTATTAAAGTTAGAAGAAGTTCTAAGCTTAGAAAAATTAGAAATAAACAGAGACTCGGCAATAAAAAGATTTGAGATAGCTTTTGATATAGCATGGAAGACTTTAAAGACTTATTTAGAAGAAAAATACGGCATTATTTGTAAATCTCCAAAAGGCTGTATAAGAGAAGCATTTACCCAAGGACTGATTGAATACGATGATTATTGGCTAAAAATAGTAGATTTACGTAATAGCACGGCTTACATATACAGCGAGTATATGGCAGATGAAGTTTATGAAGAGCTTCCAAAAGTATTGTTATATCTAAAAACACTTTATAATAAGATGAGAGAATGAGAGAAAGAGATTTAGAAAGTTTAGAGTATAGAAAGTTTTTAAACCTGCTTTCAAGCTATACCCATAACGAGATAACGAAAAATAAGATAAACAATCTAAAACCTATTACAAACAGAGAGTTTTTAGAGAGAGAAATAGCAAAAGCATCTGAGTTTGAATCCATCTTTTTAAAAGAAGGATATTTCCCACTTTCAGAATTTCCTGACATTACCCAAGCAATAAACCTTGCAAAGGTTGAAGATAGTATTTTGTCTCCTAAAGAGATTTTTGAAATCGGAGAAATTTTACGAGTAGTCAAGAATGTAAAATCTTTTTTATCAAACCATACTCTAAACCATCTTAAAAAGCTGTTTCAAAATCTTACTCCACTTAGAGAGCTTGAAAAGTTTATCACAGACAGCATAGACTCAGACTTTGCTGTAAAAGACAGTGCAAGTAAAGATTTAGCAAGGATTAGAAAAGAGATTAAAGAAGTTGAAAAGCTTATAAACAATCAGCTTGAAAAAATCTTGAACAATCCAAACTACCAAGACGCAATTCAAGAAAAGCTTATCACCTTAAGAAGAGATAGATTTGTCATTCCTGTAAAGTATAACTTTTCCCATAGAATAAAGGGCATCATTCAAGACAGGTCTTCTTCAGGAAATACAGTCTATGTAGAACCATTTGAAGTAGTACCGCTGAACAACAAACTCACAGATTTAAAACTCCAAGAAAACTTAGAAATTAGAAAAATACTGAGATTCTTAACAGACATAATTAGAACAAAAATTAACTTTATTTCAAACTCTTTTGATGCTTTGATTGAGTTTGACATTCTCTACACAAAAGCTAAATTTTCAAAAGCTTTTAACTGCAGATTTCCACAGATAGGAGAATCATATCAGCTTTATAATGCAAAACATCCTATCTTTTTACTTAAAGAAAAGCCATTTATTCCAATAGATATCTTACTTGACGAAAAGAGAGGATTGGTAATTACAGGACCAAATACAGGCGGAAAGACGGTAGCACTAAAAACAGCAGGACTTTTGTCTTTAATTTTTCAATCAGCCATAGCCATACCTGTTGATGAAGGAAGTAAAATTCCAATCTTTAACGGAATATTTATAGACATTGGAGACTATCAAAGTATAGAGGAAAATCTATCTACATACTCAGCACATATTAAAAACATAAGAGAGATGTTAGATTTAGCAAATAAAAACTCTCTTTTGCTATTTGACGAGCTTATACCAGGAACAGACCCAGATTTTGCATCAGCTATTGGTATAGCAATTTTAGACTATGTAAAAGAAAAAAACATAAGAGTAATAGCCACTACACACTTAAAGAAAATAAAAGCTTACGTATTAAACAACGATTACTTTAAGATAGCAGCAGTTGGATTTGACAAAGAGACCTTAACACCAACTTATAAAATTTATTACAATGCAGTAGGCGAAAGCATGGCGTTTTACATAGCCCAAAAGCTAAATTTACAAAAAGAAATCATAGAAAAAGCTAAATCTTTAATATCTAAGGATTTACTAAATTTTGAAGAATTAGCATCTAAATTTTCAGCGTTAATATCAGAATATGAAGAAAAAATTAAAGAGATAAACCAGTTAAAACAGCAATTAGAATTAGAAAAAGCAAAATACGAAAACTTAGCAAAACAGCTTGAAAAAGACAAAAAAGAAAAATGGAAAGAGAGCTTAAAAGAAATTCAAGATTTTGTTGAAAAAATAAGACAGGAAGGCTATGAAGTCTTAAAAGAAGTAAAAGAAAGGCAATCAGGAGCACCGTTAGAAAAATTTGTCAAAGAAAAGAAAAACATCAATATAAAAACAGAAGAAGAAATTAAGGCAGAAGAGATTAAAGAAGGTGATGTTGTAAGAATAAAAGGAAAAACTCAGGAAGGAACGGTTATTGCCATCAGAGAAGATAAAGCTAATGTAAACTTCGGTGGGATAAAAATATGGCTACCTTTAAATCAGCTAGAAAAAAGACAGCCTAAAGAAGAAAAGACAACCTTTAAAATAACCAAATCAAAAACAGATATAACCCCATCTATCAATCTAATTGGCAAGACAAAAGAAGAGGCTATAAAAGAGTTAGAAAAGTACATCGATAAAGTAATACTTGAAGGTTATACTACCTTTAAAATAATCCATGGCTATGGGGCAGGCGTTTTAAGAAATGCAGTAAGAGAGTACTTAGACAAACTTCCTTTTAAGCTAAAATACGAAGATGCACCATATCACGAAGGCGGTCTTGGAGTAACCATAGTTAGATTTGAAGAGTAGATAGATAGAATTTTTGATTTTTTGATTTATTATAAAGTAATATACCTTCTCAGGATGACAAACAAAAGGTTGAATGATACGCATTAAAGGAAGGATAACCTTGTATGTCATTCTGAGCGAAGCGAAGAATCTCCTCTTTTTGCTGAATTTCTCACCCGACGTATTATAAAGCAATATTTAAAGCAATATTGGTTTCTTTTACACTTTTACAAAAATCTTTTTTAAATCTTCAACAAATCTTTGCGGTTCGTTTTTTATAACTTCTCTATAATGCTCAAAATCTTTATATCTTTCTTCATAATTTTCAAAGCATTCTTTTATTTTATCTACAATCTTTGGAATATTTTCTTCCCTGTCTTCAAATTTATATTCATCAAAAATAGGAACATCTTCAAAAAATGCGGCAGAACCTCTTTTACCAGTAATTATGCAACAGCCCAAGATAGCAGCTTCTCTAGGTAGTCTATCTTTTCCAGGATGATTGCCAAAATCTATATATACTTTGGCTTTTTGTAAAGTTTCTATAACTTCTTCTCTACTCATATTTATCAATGGTATGAACTTTATATCTTTATTGCTTTCTATGATTTTTTTCGTAAAATTGTATCCCTTTTTTGGATTAAAAGCTACTATATCTTCCTTATTGGATATATCTGTTTCTATTTTTAAAAAATCTTTATTTAAGTAATCAGACAAATAATATTTATGCTCTAAGTTTTTAAAGTGATCAATAGCATAATGAGATTGAAATAAGTAGAAATTTGCAAGCTTTAATAGCGGATCCTTTTCATAAGGAAATTTTATTGCTAATTTTTCAATTTTATTAGAAAGTAAATCAAGTTTATTAAAATCTAAAAATAATATTTTTTCATAAACTTTAGATAAATAATAATTATCTACAGATAAAAACCAAACACCTTTTCTTATATTTTTGAAATGTTGAAGTAAATTTATTCCCTCCTGAATTTCAGGGACTATAATTATATTCTTTTTGTTGTCTTCAATCTCGTTTAATTTTGTAACAAATGGATTATCATATTTTTCATACTCTCTATGAACAGGATTTTTAAATTTACCATCATCAAAATTATAATAATACATATAAGCATCAATACTTAGATCTCTTCTTAAACGATAAGCCAGTTGATGCAAAAGCTCTGGTCCACCTGTCGAAACATTTGCAGGACAAGCTACAAAGATTTTAGTATCTTTATATATTTCAGTCATCTAACCCTCTTCTCAAATACTTCCAAAGCTCTTTTTACTACATCATCCATATCATAATATCTATAATCTGCTAATCTGCCTATAAGTATTAGACTTTCAAATTTATCTACTTCTTCTCTGTATTTATTATACAGCTCCTGATTTTCTTTTGTAAAAACTGGATAGTATGGTATATCTACGTTTGGCTGATAAGCTTTTGGATATTCTTTTAAGATGGTTGTTTTATCAGATTTTATAGGATGAATGTGTTTAAATTCTGTTATTCTTGTAAAGTCATAATCGTTGGGGTAGTTTACCACAGGGGCTTCTTGATAGTACTCTTGGTCCATACTCTCAAATTTTAATTCTAAACTTCTGTATGGTAGATATCCATATTTGAAATTAAATAATTCATCTATCATTCCTGTAAAAATAAGCTTTCCTTTATACTCTTGTTTCGTAAAGTATATTTTTTTGTTTTCATAATCAATGTTTATTAATTCTTTGAAGTCCGTGTTTAACATTATTTTAATGTTTGGATGATTCAACATTCTTTCAAAGATTTTTGTATACCCTTCTTTTGGTATAGCTTGGTATTTATCTGTAAAGTATCTGTTATCTCTACTTATGTAAATTGGCACTCTTGCTGTAACTTGTGGGTCTATATCTTCAGGCTTTAATCCCCATTGTTTTGCTGTATAGTTTTTAAATACTTTTTCATAGATAAAGTTTGCCAAAAATTTAAGGTCATCATCTTCTTCTCTTAAAAGCTCTAATATCGGTATTTTTGAGTTGTAATTGTATTTGTTTAATAGTTTAGTTTCTAATTTTTCTGCCAAGGTTTTTGGAAAAACTTCATAAAGTGTATTTAGATTAAATGGTATTGGTACTTTTTTACCATCTATAAAAGCTAAAACTCTATGGTGATACAATTGCCATTCTGTAAAATTTGATAGGTAATCAAAAACATCTTTATAATCTGTATGGAATAGATGTGGTCCGTATTTATGTATTATTATGTTGTTTTCATCTTTGTAGTCATAACAGTTTCCACCAATATGGTTTCTTTTTTCAATAATTAAAACTTTTTGATTTAATACATTGGCTATTCTTTCAGCTATCACACTTCCAGAAAATCCTGCTCCAATTATAATGTAGTTAAACATATTATCTTCCTATTTCCTTTATCTTCACCAACTCCAAAAACTCATCAAATAAATCCATTTTCTCCGAGTCCAATTTTAATTTTAAATACATCTTTTCAATATCATAGTCTATAATAACATCTTCTATATAACTTTCAAACTCTATCAGTCTATTTCCTATTTCTTCTTTGTCAAAATTACCTCTATTTACTTTCCCTTTTATCCTTTTACTAAAATCAAAAATACCATCCAAAATAGCTTGTTTCTTGTTATGCTCTGATTCGATATAGCTTTTTCTAATCTCACCTAAAGTGCTTGTCAGATAATCCATAAAATCATATTTATTATCTGCTGCATAATCAAGAATTAACAATCTATTTCTTATCTCATAATAATACCATAAAGGATATTTATTACTTTTATCTGTAGTACCTCCAACTTTGTGTCTAATAAATGTAAAAGGTGTATAAATTGGATTTATTCCGTTTTTTCTTAATCTTATAAGAAATTCATTATCTTCAAAGTATAAAAAGAAATCTTCGTTTATATATCCAACCTTTTCAATAACTTCACTTTTCATAAAGATGTTGGCACCTGATAAAAACTTTACATATCTTAAGCCGTAATCTTTTAAGTTTTCAGCTCCACCTAAGAATACATTGTCCCCTACATATTGAACATTCTCATCATCGTAATTTTTTATCTTACAAGTAACTACCGGAATGTCTGTATACTCTAAGGTCTTTAAAAGCTCCAAAGGTGTATTTTTTTCTATTTTCGTGTCCGGATTTAGCAGCCATATATATTCTGATTTTAAATTTTCTATAGCATATCTTATGCCTAAATTGTTTCCGCCTGCATAGCCATTGTTAATATTTTTTAGTAGATAACATTGTTTTGTTGTAGTTTCTCCAAACACTTCTTTTAAGATATTCTCAAGCTTATTAAACTCTTCTTCATTTTCAGAATTATCTACAACTATAAAATCTATGTTAGGATAATCAGAATCTACGATAGATTTGGAAAGACTTTTTATATATTCAGAAGAGAAATAATTAACCGTTATGATTGCTATTCTTGGCTTTAATTTTATTATTTTAGCCTTTTGTCTAAAAAAGTCTTTCGGCTTTTCTTTATCAGTAAATTTGAAAACATATCTGTATCTTCCGTCGGACAAGTCAAATGTATAAAATGGCTCTGTTTTCTTTAAATCTTTCATAAACAAATCTATTGGATTTGGAACGTTTCCATATCCGTATTTTTTGATTAGTTTTTTTAAAAAGTTGTATAAACTTAATTTATTTAAGTAATTAGCTTTTTTTATATCTTTTTCAAAAGATTTATGATTTTTATGTGCTATCAATACTGAAGGTAAAACATACTGTTTTAGATTTTTTTCTTGTGCTTTTAATGAAAAATCAAAGTCATCAAATCCAAGGATAAGGTCTTCGTCAAATTTTCCAAATTCTAAAAATCTTTCTTTTGATATTCCAATACAAAATCCTGACAAAAGAGTTGTATCTTCATGATATTGGTTGTAAATATACTTTAAAAATTTTTCATATCTTTTTAAGTCTAAAAATCTCAGGTTTGGAAGAATATATTTAGATAAATTATTTTTATACATTGCTATGTCAGAAACCGGACCAACCATTGCAACATGTTTATCTTGAAGCTCTTTGTAAAATCTGTTTAGCCAGTCTTTAGAGATTACAACAGTATCTGGATTTAAAAATACCAAATAAGGGTTCTTTGATAAATCAACTCCTTGATTTATAGCTTTAGAATATCCAAGATTTTCTGAATTTTTTATTATCTTTACTCTACTATCATTAAAAGATTCTACAATTTCAACCGTGTTATCTTTCGAATTATTGTCAACAACAATTATTTCATCATCTTCTATTAAATAAGAATCCAAAACTGATTGAATGCATTCTTTGATAGTATCTGAAGAGGTGTAAGAGACTATAATTATAGAAAATGGTTCTCTTTCAATTTTTAAATCTAAATTTGCATTGTAGATTTTGTTTAGCAATTGCTTTAAATCTTTGGAAAGTTTTCTGTCTGTTTTTATGTATTGGTAAAAGGCATCAATGTAATATAAATTTCTTGTAAACCCATCTTTGTATCTAAATAAATTTTCATCTATACCAAGACTACCAATAAATTCTTTTGTTAAAAAAGTTTGCCTCTCGATTGCTTCTTTAAGCATAGTTTTTATGTTAAGCTGATTATTTGTTTCATGCATTCTATGCAGGTTAGAGGCCTTATTACTTAAATAAACTTTTCCTTTTTTTGCTAAATTCATCCATAAAAACCAATCTGCATTAGCTTCAAAATCTATAGCATCAAATTTAAATAGCTCAAAATCTACTTTATCTTTTCTAAACATAAAACCTGAAAAACTTTCCATAATGTTAAAAAGCTTTTCTAAGGATTTTTCTATCAGCCACTTACCATTGACATAAGAATCATTAAAATATTTTTCATAAAATTCTAAATGGTTTCTTAATGCCGGCAAATAAATAACCCTTAATTTTTCATCTACAAATAAAGTTTTTCCGGCAGATATTACTATATCATCATCTTCTTTAAAAGGTTTGCTTAACTCTTCTAATGTATAAGGTGCAAGGATATCATCATCACATAAAAAATGGATTAAATCTCCTGACGCTAAGTAAAACAGATTTTTGTAATTTTCAGCCGGTCCAAGATTTTTCTCATTTTTATGATATTTTATAAAAGGATAATCTTTAGCAAACTCGTTTACAACTTCAAAATTCTTTTTGTTTATCTCTTCATTTGGATTATCATCTGCTACTATAACTTCATATGGTTTAATTGATTGATCTAAAATACTTTTTAAAGCTTCTCTTAAATACTCCGGTCTGTTATAAGTTGGAATTAAAACTGATATTTTTAAATCCGTCATTAAAAAACCTTATCTATTTTTTATTGATAAAATATAATACAATACTTATAAAAGGAGGGAAAATTATATGAATTTAACACTTGGGATTTTAAAGACCACTTCAGATTTTTCAAAAATTAATGATGTCTTGGAAGGAATTCAGGATAATTTAGAGTATTTTAATCAAATAATCTATACCGGCAATAAAGAAGATTTAGAAAATGCAGAGTTTGATTTTGTAGCTTTAGATCTTGATACAGATAATAAAGCAGTATTGAGAAATAAAATAATGGACAAATCAGAAAATGAGCTAATTCTTTGGATAGATAATGCGACTGTCTTGGAGTTTGACATGATACCGGAAATGATGGAAGTTTTAGAATCAAATCCGGATGCTGATATTATTTATACAAATATTGTCTACAAAGATATAGAAGGTAACGAAAGCATTAGAAAGCTAGAAGATGTATATGGAAAAGAGAATAATTTATTAATGACTTTGAAAATAGAAGATTATATTCCTGAGTTTGGAGTAATTATAAAAAAAGATTCTTTAGAAAGACTTGGAAAATTTGATGAAAGCTTTAAAGATTATGAATTTTACAGATTTATTTATGAAAATTTAAACAACTTAAAGTTAAAACTGTCAGAGTTTAACTATGTAGTAAAGTACTTATTAGAAACATTCATAGATACTTCTTATAGGAGTAAAGCTTTAAGAGATGCATTAAAAAAATATCCTTTACAAGAATTTTTCCCAAAGCTTGGATGGAATAAGAATGAAAATCTTGCTTTAGCAACTGCATATACGTCTATAGGAGATGTTTTAACTGATTATTATGATTTATACAATGCATCAGAATTTTACAGAAAAGCTGCATTAAGCTTTCATAATAAAATTACATTGTCAAAGTTGGTTCAAGCTTATTTTAACATGGGTCTTTTTGATGAGGCTAAAAAATTAGTTTCAGAAGAACAAGGATTTTCTCAAGAAGAAGTTAAAAATTTACAAGAGAATATAGGTCAAATACAAAGATTGATAGAAATGATAGAAAAATCTATTAATGAAGGAAATGTGCAAGAAATATTTAATCTAATAAACGAGATTGCTTCTGCTTATCAAGGTGCACCTTTGTATAATATTCTTGGTGTATTGGAGTATTATACAAATAATTTAGAAAAAGCATATCAATTTTTCTATAAAGCAGCAACATTAAATCCATTGAATGAAGATATAATCCATAATCTTACAGGTTTAGCAAACCAGCTTGGTAAACAAGAAGATGTGAAGGGTTTATTTGAAAGATTATTAGGTTGATGTTTTTATTTCAAATTTACAGTAATAAAGGTGGGTCAGACTGCTTGTAAAATCCTTACTTTATTATAGGAACGTCCCGCCACCTGACACAGGACTAAACGGGCAACTCATTAATTGTCCGCTAAATGCAACCTTATTTCCACGTCCCTAAATTTATCAATAACTTCAGAGAGGAATAATCCATTGTAAAGAACTTTCCAAGAATAGGAAAGACAATGGCTACCTTCAAAACTTGCTAATTAAAATTACTCCATTGGCTTCTTTTCAAAAACTTGGCTCGCATTGAAGGCTTTGCATATTTTTATCTTCTGTTTTCACTTATTCACCTACAAACTTAAATTTTATAAACGTTTTACCTCTCATTTACTCACCTTCTTACTCCAATTTAAACCTTAGCTGATGCAAGATTTAATAATGCTTGCGACCTTGATCTTTGTTTTTCGTAATGTTCTTTTTCTTCTTCTGAAAGATTTTCGTTTTGTAGTTTTTGATTAGCTTCTTCTAAAAGTTGTTTTTCGTTATCAACATTAATTTCATCAAGCTCAAAAACTTCTTCTACAAGAGCAATAACCTTGTCGCCTCTAACATCTAATACACCATAAGTCACCGCAAATTCCTTTACTTCTCCGTCAGCTTTCTCGATTCTTAACTTTCCAGGAGTTATATTTGTAAGTAGTAGCATATGGTTTTCAAGTATACCAATTTCGCCATCAGCCGTTGTAATTACCGTTTGATAAACATCACCGCTAAATACACTACCAGTTGGAGTAACTACATCCAATCTATACATTTTTCCTCCCTTTTTTAGAAAATTTAGAATTTAATTATACCATACTAACGTGAAAGGTAATAGGTGAGAGGTAAGAAGCAAAGAGACTCCTCACTTTCTCACCTAACCGCTACCCGCTTTTTACTCTATAGTTTGGACCCATTTTCTTAGTAATTTTCCATTGTACCAGAGGTCGATTGTTGGGTTTTCCACAGAAGATGCTGTGATTGTGATTTCTTCAGTTGCAAAAATAACAGATATTGGCTGTGCTGTAAAGTTGCTAATTGTGTAAAGCCTACTTCCATTGATATCGTAAACGTCCACAGTCTTGTCCGCCTTAGCTAAAGCAATTTTGCTGTTTGATGGGGATAAGTTAGCTGATAATACAGTTGTATTAGATGAAACATTTTTAAACACGCTTAAGTCAGCTAAATTTAAGACCTTAGCTTCTTTTGAAGCTATCACTAAATATTTACCATCCTTAGAAACTTGAATATCATTTATTCTTCCAGAAGATATATTTTCTGATTTCTCTATGTTATCTGAATTTGTATCAAATACAATTAATTTTCCGCTTTCTGTTCCTGTATAGATTTTGTTGTTATATCCTTTTACCACAGATAATGATTCATTTAAAGAAAGATCTTTAATTTTATTGCCGGATTTAGCATCTAATACAAATCCCTTACCGTCTTTTGAGAAGACATATACATTATTTCCACCTTTTCCAAAAGAAATTAAAGATGCATTTACGTCAAATACTTTATTTACAATTACAGAGGCTGTAGAATTGTCCCAAACAAGAATTTTTACAGGATTTTTCATGTCTTTATATTTGTATGCAAGTGCTTTGATAGGTTTTATTGCAGTTGTGAATTTTCCATCGTCAGAAATTGCAAAGATTGAGAATTTATCAAAGTTTCTTACATCCTCCGGATCCCATAAAGAGATATGTGGTTTTAAGTCTGTTATATCCCAGAAATAAATTCCAGCTTTTCCTAAGGATACAAAATATTTGTAATCTTTTGTCATGTATAATGGTCCATAAGCTTGAACAGGTGGAAGCTGAACATCTTCAAGGGTGTAATTAACATAAAACTCATCACCCTTTTTAACTTTTATAGTGAAAGTGTCTTTATATACATCTTTTTCTACAGTAATTTTGTGAACACCCTCATCAAGCTCAACGTTTTGTGGTGAAGTTCCAATTTCTTTTCCATCTACATAAATTTTAGCATCCTGTGGATTTGCGTTTAGATGAATAACAGCTTTTGTTAGATTTACAAATATAGACGTTGTCTTCCCGTATTCAATAATTACTTTTCTTGAAGTACCTACAGCTCCATGTTTAAAGATAATAAGATGTTTTCCAACAGGAAGATACTCTTTAAACGGAGTTGTACCGATGTAATTTCTTCCTTCCATAACAGTTGCACCTTGTGGTGTAGAGTCTGCTTGAAGAATACCAGTTGGCTTTGGATTGAATACTAATTTTGTTGTTTTATCATAATAAACCCAAACACCTTTTTGTGTATCTCTATCAAATTCTGTTGTTGCCACAGTAATGTCATAACTACCTTCTTTTAATTCCAATTCAAGGGGCGTTTTCCCAACATGTTTTCCATTAATGTAAACATCTGCATTTTTTGGCTCTTGAATAGAAATTTTTCCTTTACCTTCACAAGAAGAAAGGATAAATGACGAGAAGATAAGAAAAACCATAAACCATAAACCTTTTCTCATACCACACCTCTCAGTTTAGTTAATATTTGCTAACCATATTATAAAACAGAAAATTGATTTTTGTCATAAAATATTTTACATCAATATTCAAGGGGGATTTCATGATAAAAATAGATTTTACAAATGTTATGTCAGATTTTATTGGTGAAAAACATGGAATTTTATTTGAAGAGATAGAAGCTTATAAAGAAATTGTAAAAGAAGTACATGAGAAAATAAAAGAAGAGAGAGATAATAGCTTTTACTTTACTAAACTGCCATATCAACACACAGAAGAGATTAAAAAACTTGCTATAGAAATAAGAGAAAATTTTGATTACTTTGTTGTAATTGGAATAGGGGGTTCTGCCCTTGGAAATCAAATGATTCAAGAAGCAATAAACGGTTTTAACTATAATAATTTTAATTATCCAAAGTTTTATATCATGGATAATGTAGACCCGGAAAAAATAGGCAACATTCTTGACTTAATAGATATTAGAAAAACAATGTTTAACGTGATAACAAAATCCGGTTCAACTGTCGAAACAATTGCAAACTTTGCAATAGTTTTAACCACACTTAAAGATGAGTTAGGAGAAGATTATAAAGACCATCTAATATTTACCACAGACCCGGAAAAAGGGTTTTTAAGAAAGTTTGGGGAAAGAGAAGGAATCAAAATGCTTGACATTCCGCCAAAAGTAGGTGGAAGATTTTCTGTATTAAGCAATGTTGGACTTTTATCATCAGCTGTATGTGGAATTGATATAGACCTGCTTTTAGAAGGTGCAAGAAAAGCTGATGAACTTTGCATGAAAATTTCAAATCCATTAGAAAATCCTGCTTATTTAATCGGACTTATTCATTATTTAGCATGTGAAAGGAAAGGAAAACATATATCGGTAATGATGCCGTATTTTGAAAGATTATCATCATTTGTAGATTGGTATAGGCAGCTATGGGCTGAAAGTCTTGGCAAAGAAGGCTTTGGTCAAACTCCATTAAAGTCTATTGGAACAATAGACCAGCACTCTCAAATTCAGCTTTTTAGAGAAAGTCCAAAAGATAAAATTATTACTTTTTTAAGGGTTTTAGAAAGTAGTAGAGATTACAAAATCCCAAAAGATATTCCAGAAGAAATTGGATACCTTGCTAACCATTCATTGAAAGAAATTTTAGACATAGAATTAGAAGGAACAATAGCTGCATTGATTAAAAGCCAAGTACCGAACTTAACTATAACAATTGATAGATTGAATCATTACAATCTTGGAATGTTGATTTATATTTATGAACTTGCAACAGGATTTACTGGAATGCTTTATAAAATCAATCCATTTGACCAACCGGCTGTTGAAGAAGGAAAAGATTTTGCTTACGGACTTATGGGCAGAAAAGGATATGAGAAAAAGTTAGAGGAGTATAGAGAGTTAGTTAAAGAGAAGTATACATTAGAAATAAATGATTAGTATGCCTTGAGGGGTGAGAAATTAGTGATTTTCATAGAATTTAAAAATGAGATCCTTCGGACTTACGTCCTCAGGATGACAGTCAAAGGTTGAATGATAAACATTAAAGGAAGGATAACCTTATTTGTCATTCTGCAGCCGGCGAAGAATCTCCTGCTTTTATTGAATTTATCACCTGACGTGTATATTTATTAGAAATAATTGATCGGTATAGAAATTATTTAAGCCTTTGCCTTTATATTATTAATGATTAATAAAATATCTTCGGAAGGGTATTGATAAATTTTACAAAATCTAAGAAGAAATCTTTCGGACTTTGTCTCGTGAACCACTCCTGCTCACTTTTTACTCCTTAACTTCTTTTTCTGGTTTTCCAAATAGATATCCTTGCAAATAATCTACCCCAAGTTTTATAAGAATATCTTTCTCTTCCTCTAATTCAACCATTTCTGCCAACACTTTAATATTTTTATGTTTGGCAATTCTTATAATATTTTCAACTATAATTTGGTTGTCTAAATCTTGATGAATATTTGCAACCAATGAACCATCTATTTTGATTATATCAACATTAAAATGTTTTAGATATACAAAATTAGAATATCCGGCACCAAAATCATCTATTGCGTATCTAAATCCTAAGGATTTTCCGTACTGGATTAATTCTTTTACATTTTTAAAATCTAAAATAGCTTCTTCTTCTGTTATCTCTAAATAAACATTTTCAGGTTTTAAACCATTTGATACGCAAAGGTTATATAGATTTTCTAAGTTTCCACTTTTATAAATAAAATTTTTGGACATATTTAAGAATAAGCATTTATTCAATTTCTTTTCTGAAAAATACTTAATTGCTTTTTCTTGAATTATTTTATCTATCTCTTCAACAAGTCCGTACTTAATAGCATTATTTATAAATTGATATGCTGGAATGTATTTATTTTCTTTCTCATCGTAAATTCTCGCTAAAACTTCATAACCATATATATTTCCAGTTTTTGCTTCAACTATAGGCTGGAAAAATGGAACAAATCTGTCATTTTTTATAGCATCTAATATTGCATCTTTAAATTCAAACTCTAAACTAATAATTTTTTTTACTTCTTCGGGTATTAAATAAACAGCTTTATTTTTGCCTTCTTTTTTTGCTTTATAAAGAGCAATATCGGCAGCTTTTAAAAGTTCACTTGGACTATTTCCATGAATTGGAAACTCAGCTATACCTATGCTGACAGATATATAAATTTTATTATCTCTTACTACTACCGGCTTTTCTGAAATGGCTTTTCTAATATCTTCTGCTATATTTAATGCTTCTTTACCATCGGCATCTGGACTTAGGATAATAAACTCCTCTCCTCCATACCTACCTATAATATCCTGCTGTCTTCTTATATTTTTTAAAATTTTAACAATTTCTTTTAAAATTTCGTCTCCAAGGTCATGACCAAACGTGTCATTAATCCTTTTAAAATCATCCATATCAAGCATCAGTATAGCGAATTTTTTAGAATTTTCTATATTCTTTTGGATAAGTTCCATCATCTTTCTTCTATTAAAAACTCTTGTAAGAAAGTCATAGTTTGCAGTTCTGTAAAGTTTTATTACATAGATAAGGTTTGATAAGATTATTTCAAGGTATTCTAAATCTTCTTCATTCAGTTTATCTTTTCTAAACCCATGAAATTCAATATATGAATCACTATCTATATCTCTTTTTAAGATAATCTCATTAAAATTTCCAAGTTCAAGACTATTTTTTTGATCTTGTAAATACTTGTCAGAAAAAGATTTAACTTCTTCTGAATTATATTGATAAATCAAATAACTTCCTTTTAGATTTAAAATTTTATCTAAATTATTTAAGACAAATTTAGAAAATTTATTGAATTCATTTGTTGCTGATAATATTTTGGTTACTGTATGAAATACAAGGTAAATTTTGTCTTGAGATTTTATTAATCTAATTCTAAATTCTTCAAATTTTTCTGAAATTTTGGCAAGTTCATCTGAACCAAACTTGTGTAAATAAAACTTTACATATCTAATATCTTTCTTTTCAAGCTCATTAAGCTTGTATTTGATGTAATTCAATGGAAATAAAATTAATCTTCTTGCTATAAAATAAAATAGTAAAACAAAAAATAAAAATGACCCGCCGCTAATAATAACTATTTTAAAACCTTCAGTAAAAGCCATTTTTAGAATGGTTTCCTTTTTAATACAACCAGCTAAATAAAAATTTGAATTTTCATATTTAGAGTAAGCACAAATATTGTTTAAATTAAGATTGGTATCCGTAGCTAAGAAGAAATTTGGATTATAAATTGAAACTATACCATACTTAGACATAATTTGACTGTTTAAAAGTTTTTCATCTACAGCTGCAGCGTATTTTTTACCATCTTTCTTAAATTTAAAGTATATTACTTTGTCCTTTAAATAATACTTGTAGTTGTTTTTTAGAAAATCAGGAATTTTATCAGTTATGTATAACAAATAATCATTATCCATTGATTCGTTAATCATGTTAGGTAATGATTTAGAATACATATCTAATATTTGCTGACTTGACTCCTTTCTAATTTTAATAGCCAATTCGATTCCTTTTTTTGCCTTTCCAAGTTCACTGTCATATACATAATAAGAGACTAAAAATAAAGCAAAGATTGAAGAAATAAAAAATATTAAAATAAAAAGCAGAATAATCTTATTAGCAAAAGACCTTACCTTTAGAACTCTTTCCACGAAATAATTAAGCTTGAAACACCTCTTATTTTCTACCAAATTCACCCATACTTAAATGTTATAATTTTATTATCGTCTATTTTTAATATTAGTTTATCAGGAGTGAAAATGCAAGAGAAATTCTACGTCACAACACCAATATACTACGTTAATGATGTTCCACACTTAGGACATGCATATACTACTGTTGCGGCGGATGTTCTTGCAAGATATTATAGACAAATTGGAGTAAAAACATTTTTCTTGACAGGAACAGATGAGCATGGTCAAAAGATTCAAAAAACAGCAGAAGAAAAAGGAATTTCTCCAAAAGAGCTTGCAGATAAAACTCATTTAGCATTTAAAGAGCTTTGGAAAAAGCTTAATATCAGCTATGATAGATTTATCAGAACCACAGACCCAGACCACATAAAAGCTGTTCAGCATATCTTTCAAAAATGCTATGAAAATGGAGATATTTATCTTTCTGAATATGAAAGCTATTACTGCGTTGGATGTGAAGAGTTTAAAACAGAAACAGAGATAAAAGATTATGATTATAAATGCCCTATCCACTTAAAGCCTTGCGAAAAAGTCAAAGAAGAAAGCTACTTTTTCAGATTATCTAAATACACAGATAAACTTCTTGAATTTTACGAGAAAAACCCGGAGTTTATCTTGCCAGATTTTAGAAAAAATGAAGTTGTATCCTTTGTAAAACAAGGATTAAAAGACCTTTCTGTATCAAGGAAAAGAGACCGTGTAGCATGGGGTATCCCTGTTCCTTTTGACCCATCTCACACTATTTATGTATGGTTTGATGCACTTACTAACTATCTGACAGCTGTTGGATATCCAGAAAACCTTAACGAGTTTTGGCCTGCCGATGTTCATATAGTTGGTAAAGATATTTTAAGATTTCATGCTGTATATTGGCCGGCATTTTTAATGAGTGCAAGACTTGAAATTTCGAAAAAAGTCTTTGCCCATGGTTGGTGGACGGTAGAGGGTCATAAAATGTCTAAATCCCTTGGAAACGTAGTAGACCCATTTAAAGCAGCAGATGAGTTTGGCGTTGACAAGCTTAGATACTTTTTATTAAGAGAAGTTCCGTTTGGACTTGATGGTGATTTTTCTAAATCAGCTGTAATAAACAGAATAAACTCAGACCTTGCAAACGACCTTGGCAATCTTATATCAAGAAGCTTAACGATGATTCATAAATTCCAAAATGGAAAAATAGAAAAACCTTCTGTTTTCAAAGAGATAGAAGAAGAGTATAAAAATGTTTATTCTAAAACCTTGGAAAATTATAAAAATTTTATTCAAAAGTTAGAGTTTAGCAAAAGTCTTGAAGAAGTTTGGCAGTTTATAGATTGGCTTAATAAATATATTGTAAAAGTAGAACCTTGGAAGTTAAACAAAGAAGATAAAGAGTATCTAAAGACAACGCTTTACACAGTTGTAGATGGAATATATGCTGTTGTATGGATGCTAAACCCATTTATGCCACAAAAAATGGCAGAAGCTTTAAGTATGTTAAACATAAATGAAATCAAGAAAGATATTAAGCCTTATAGCTTTCCGGTAGAAATTACTATAAATCAAGTGGTTCCATTATTCCCAAGAATTGAGATAAAGGAGGAAGAAAAAAAGATGGAAGAGATAAAAAAAGAGGAAGTAAAACAAGAAGAATACATCACTATTGATGATTTTGCAAAAATAAAAATGAGAGTTGGAAAAGTGTTAGAAGCTGAAAAAGTTGAAAAATCAGATAAACTTTTAAAGTTAAAAGTAAGTCTTGGAGATGAAGAAAGAACAATAGTTTCAGGTATTGCACAGTATTACGAGCCTCAGGAACTTATAGGTAAAAATGTAATCGTTCTTGCAAATTTAAAGCCAAGAAAAATTTTTGGAATAGAGTCTCACGGAATGTTATTGGCGGCAAAAGATGGAGAAAGATTGACAGTACTAACTACAGATAAAGATGTTGGGGTAGGAAGTCCAGTTTCTTAAAGCTTAAAGAGGTTAAAAAGAGTCTATGAAAAAAATTAGATTAGCCTTAGCACAGATAAATCCAGTAGTTGGAGATTTTGAGTATAACTATAATAAAATCCTTGAATTTATTGAAAAAGCAAAGAAATTAGAAGCAGATATAGTAGCTTTCCCTGAACTTGTACTTACAGGGTATCCACCAGAAGACCTTATTTTAAAGCCAAGTTTTATTGAAAAAAATCTCCAACACTTAGAAAAATTAAAAGAAAATATTGATAACATCATTGCAGTTGTTGGATTTATAGATAAACAAGAAGATGTTTTTAATGCTGCCGCTGTGATTTACAATAAAGAAATAGTCGGAGTGTATCACAAGCAGTTTCTACCAAACTACGGCGTGTTTGATGAAAACAGGTACTTTCAAAAAGGAGATGGGCTATTACTTTTATCAATAGATAATTATAAAGTCGGAATATCAATCTGTGAGGATATATGGTATCCAGAAAATCCAGTCAATGATTATGCTATTCTTGGTGCTGAAGTAGTGATTAATATAAACGCATCACCTTACTCACAAGGAAAAGTCAAAAAAAGAGAAGAGATGTTAAAGGTTAGGTCAAGAGATAATCTAATTTCTATAGCATATGTCAATATGGTAGGTGGTCAAGATGAACTTGTTTTTGATGGAAACAGCTTAATTTTAGATGCACAAGGTGAGATATTAGCAAAAGCAGAATCATTTGAAGAAGAGTTATTATTGGCAGATATAGACCTTGACGAGATTTTTAGACTTCAGCTAAAAGATAACAGACTTAAGAATTTAAGATACTTAAAAAAACCTATAAATGTAAAAGAAGTTAGATTAGACTACAAAATCAAAAATAAAAATAATCAAATATCTCAAAAAATAGCACTTGATAAAAAAGAGATAGAAGATAATTATAAAGCTTTGGTTGTTGGGCTTAGAGATTATATAAACAAAAATGGATTTAAGAAAGTTGTCATTGGATTAAGCGGGGGAATAGATAGTTCACTTACAGCTTGCATAGCAGTTGATGCACTTGGAAAGGAGAATGTTAAAGGTGTTTTAATGCCTTCACATTATACTTCAAAAGAATCTATAGAAGATGCCATAGAGCTTGCTAAAAATCTTGATATTGAAACATTTACCATTCCAATAAAAAATATTTTTGATAAATACTTAGAAGAATTTCAAGAAATATTTAAAGGCTTAAAACCAGACACAACAGAAGAAAACCTTCAAGCAAGAATCAGAGGAAACATCTTGATGGCGTTATCAAATAAATTTGGTTGGATAGTTATCGCCACAGGAAATAAAAGCGAGATGAGCGTAGGATATTCGACATTGTACGGCGATATGGTAGGTGGATTTGCAGTTTTAAAAGATGTACTAAAAACAAAAGTCTATGAGCTAAGCTATTACAGAAACTCTATATCAAAAGTAATACCGGATAGAGTTTTAACAAAACCACCATCAGCAGAACTTAGACCAAATCAGACAGACGAAGCAGAACTTCTTCCATATCCTATTTTAGACCAAATTATACAGTTTTACGTAGAGCAGGACTTAACAGTTGAAGAGATTGTAAAACTTGGCTTTGAAGAGAAAGATGTGAAGAAGATAATAAACCTTATAGATAAAAACGAATACAAAAGAAGACAGGCACCGATAGGAATAAAGATTACAGAAAGAGCATTCGGAAAAGATAGAAGAATGCCAATAACAAATAGATTTAAAGAATTTTAAAATGGATTTACACTACCTTTTTTTAAGCTTAGCTATAATTCTCTTTGTTGGAAGAGTTTTTGGAGATATCTTCAATAAATTTGGTCTTCCTGGAGTTTTAGGAGAGATTTTAGCAGGTGTCATACTTGGTTCAAGCGTTCTTGGAATTATCTCTCCAAATGAGATCATAAAAGTTTTAGCAGAAATAGGAATTATATTACTTTTATTTAAAGTTGGTCTTGAAGCAGATTTTCATCAGCTAAGAAGAGTAGGAATTTATGCTTTTATCGTTGCTTTTGTTGGAGCTTTCACTCCAATGCTTCTTGGCACGCTGATTAGCTACTATATTTTAAATCTTTCCATGGCAACATCTCTTTTTATCGGCGGTACTCTTACGGCTACAAGTATAGGTATTACGGTTAAAGTTTTGGACGACTTAGGAAAATTAAATGAAAGATTTGCTCAAATAGTTCTTGGTGCTGCTGTTCTTGATGATATTTTTGGTGTAATAGTTTTAGCGGTTTTATATGAATATGCCAAAAAAGGAAGTATAGACATAAACGGAGCTGTAGTTTTAATAATTTATATAGCCACATTCTTCATATTAGCTCCAATTGTTGCTAAAATTCTTGCAAAGCTAATAAATATTTTTTATGAAAAACTTGAAAGTGATGAGTTTATTCCTGTTGCTATTATGTCAATGGTTTTTTTCTTTGCTTTTTTATCCCATGAAGTTGGCTCTCCGGAAATCCTTGGAGCCTTTACGGTTGGACTTGCCCTTTCAAGACGGTTTATAATTCCATTTGCACTTTTTTTAAAAGCTGAAGAGAAAGAAAAAATGATTATAAAAATAGAACATTCCACACTGCCAATTGTTTCAATCTTAACACCAATATTTTTTGTATCCATAGGACTAAGTTTAAACTTGAAAGTTATAGATTTTACTTCAATAGATTTTTGGAAAATCTCTACTCTGTTATTGATTGTGGCATTTGTTGGTAAGCTGATTTCAGGATTTTTAATTAAAGGCAGTTTAAATGAGAAAATATTAATAGGATTTTCAATGCTTCCAAGAGGTGAAGTTGGATTAATCTTTGCAGAAATAGGCAAGCAATCTAAACTTTTTGATGATATGCTCTATGCAAGTATAATATTTGTAGTCGCAATTACTACATTGATAGCTCCAATCAGTTTAAAGATTCTTGGAAATAAAAGAAAGCAAAAAGAGTTGTTTTAAATCTTACTATTAAAATAAAAATAAACTTTTAGCAATGGCTTTCTAGAGTGTGCTGTAAAAAATTTTTGTAAGTTTACCTTTGACTGTCATCTTGAGGACTTTAGTCCGAAGAATCTTCTCTTTTAAAAAGTGAGAAAATAAGAAGTGATGGGGGTAAGAAAGGGAGGAGATTCTTCGCTTACGCTCAGAATGACAGAGCAGGATATGAAAAAACCTGGAGATTCTTCATCGGCTGCAGAATGACACCATTATTTATTTCACTGTCATCCTGAGGATTTTAGTCCTAAGGATCTTGTCTTCCTTGTCATCGTATATTAAATATACTAAAAATTTTTTAAACTATAAGAGAATAAGTTTTATAATAATTATAGACATGGGAGAAAAAAAGAAGGACAGATCAAGTTTCTGTCATTGGTCTTTTAAGACCGATCAGGATGTTTTAGACTGTCCTTCCTCTACTTCCTAAAACCTGAATCAGAACATTAGGCTTTTAAGCCTGTATTTAACTACGATGATAGGTTATCAGGAAGTTTCTTTCATGTCAAGTATTTTATGAAAGGAGGTACTATTATGAACAGCTACAAAATTGTTATAGGAGTTGATGTATCTAAAAACTCATTCACTGCTACAGTTTTGTATGATAACAAGAAAGAAACTTTTGAAGTTAAATCTGACCCGGTTGAGTTTGAAATGAAAGTAAAGCCATTTTTGAAGAAGTTTAAAAAGTCAGATATGCTTATCATAATGGAGCATACGGGAGTTTACCATTTAAAGCTTGCTAATTATCTGTATGAAAATGACTATAATGTAGCAGTAATAAATCCATTTTCGATAAAGAAATTTATGGAAGCTAAAATGACAAGAGTCAAAACAGATAAAGCTGATTCATTCTTTATTGCAGAATATGGAAGAACGTTTTTCGATGGAGAGCTTTATAAACCAAAATCAGATGTAGAAAAAGAAATAGAAGTAAAACTAAAGATATTGGAAGACTTACAACAGCAGCTTACAATGCTAAGAAACAAAAGAGAATCGTTAACCTATGTACCAATGAAAAAATTGAAAGAGAATTTAGAATATTACGATGAGCTAATTAGAAAAATAGAAAAAAACATAAAAGAACTTGAGAAAGAGATAAAAGAATTGTCTAAGAAGAATTATCAAGAGGAATACAAACTTTTAAAAAGTATACCTGGTATAAGTGATAGGACTATAGGAATGATAATATCAGTATATGGAAATTTTGAAAGATTTAAGAGTGTAAAAGATATATCGAGTTTTATAGGAATTAATCCAAGCCCATATGAAAGTGCAGCATGTGTAAAGAAAAGTGTCCGGATAAAAAAGATGGGAAATCCATATGCAAGGAAAATATTATACATGGCAGCATTATCAGCAATAAGGTTTAACAAATACTGCAGAGAATTATACGAGAGGTTAGTAAGTAAAGGTAAGGCTAAAAAGTTAGCATTAGTAGCTGTAGCACATAAGTTATTAAGGCAAGCATATGGTGTATTAAAAAGCAGAAGACCATTTGATGAAAATTTTTGTACTTGACATTTAACATAGAACATCCTGAACGAAGTGAAGGATCTTCTCTTTTAAAAGAGAGGAAAAAGAAGATTCTTTCTATGGCTTTAGAATTACGGTCGAAATGTTAATTAATTTTTAGACCTGGTTAAAATTTTAAAGCACTTTCGATTTATTTTGCTTTGGTTTTACGATTAGCTTAGACAGTTTCGGTGCATATTGGGCAAAAAGTATACCTATAAAAGCCATGAAAAATATATATACACCAAAAAATGATAGATATGCTGCTGGAGAGAGTTTTGATATAACTATTGAAAATTCTCCTCTATTAATTATTGAAAAGCCAGCTGTAATAGAAGCTCTTTTAGAAAGTCCGTATATTTTACCCCCTAAATATCCGGTTAAAAATTTACCAACTGTAGAAATAACGATTAAAATTATCAAAGCCAAAATGGTTTTAATATTTAATAATTTTTCATCTAAAATAATATTTGCACCAAATAGAAAGAAAAATATAGCAACAGCAAGGTCTCTAATAGATAACATACTTTTTTCAACTTCTTCTGATTTTCCGGTTTCAGAAATTAACATACCTACTAAAAAAGCTCCTAATGCTTCAGATAAACCAAGTGAGTAAGTCAGGCCTGCAAAAGTTATAAGACCTCCAAAAGCAAACAATATAAATAAATCCTCGTTTAAAATCTTGTCAATCAATAAAGCAAGCTGATTTTTAAAGGTCATTGAGATTAGAAATACAAAGGAAAATACTGCCAGTATTTTTAAAGCTATTATTCCTATTAACACACCTTCTATGTTTTGTCCGGATAAAAATCCTGCCAAAACAGCCAACATTATCGGAGCAATAATATCTTCAAAGACCATCAAACCAAGAATCATTTCTGTTTCTGGGTTTGCAATTCTTTTTTCATCTACAATTATCTTAGAGGTTATGGCTGATGAAGATGCGTATGCTATTGCACCCCCTAATATAGAGACCAAAAACTCAAATCCTAATATATTTAAAACAATTACCGGAACGAAAAAATTAAAAAATAAATCTATAAAGCCAACAACCCATATTCTCTTTGCAACATCGATTGCTCTCGCAATATTAAATTCAAGTCCTAAATAGAAAAATAACAATACAACTCCTATTTCACTTAAATGTTCTAAGGTTTTATCTTCATGAACATATTTTCCGAAAATAATTCCAATAAATATAAAAAGTATAATTGTTGGAAATTTTAAGAATTTTCCCATTAAGCCAACAATAAATAAAACTAACGTAATTAATCCAAGACTTAATAAAAAATTTACCGATGTGTACTCCATTATCTTAGCTCACAAGCAGGGTAAAAGACTTCATAGAATTTTTCTATTTGTTGTTTATTCCCAACTAATACAATAGTATCTCCTTCTTTTAGGATTTCATCTGGTGATGGATTGGTTATTGTTAAATCTCCACGTATAATAGCAACGATTGATGCTCCAGTTTTTTTTCTTATTTCAGATTCTTTTATGCTTTTGTTTATAAGAAGAGAGCCTTTTTCCAAAGAAATCCATTCAATTATAAGATTTTTTAAGAACATTTCCTTTTCTTCTTTTGCTTCAGGTTTAAAGAATGTTCCCATTAATACAGAACCAAGCTGATTTGCTTCTTCCTCGTTAAGCACAAAAGAACATACAGGTTCATCGAAATCGCCTTTTTCAAAAAAGTAAATTTCTCTCTTCCCAGACAAATGAATGATTACAGATACCTTTTCCTTTCCTGTTGTAATAATTGAAAACTTTTTTCCTATACCTGGTAAGTCAACTTCTTTAAATTGCATTTTTTACTCCACAATTAGATTTTTATGTTAATTTAATTATACAAAATTTTTGACGAAAAGAAATTTATTAAATGTAAATGTTAAGGAGGTCTTTTTTATGAGCATTGCAGTAGTATCATACGATATAAAATTTGTAGAGAACTTGAATAGTTTGTTAAAAATAAATAATGTTGAAGTATATGGTGATAGTTTATCATTAATTAAAGAGTTTCCACAAAAAGATTTTAAAGTGATTATTTACGATACTTCGTCAGGAATCTTTGCAGAAGATGATCTGAAATATTTGATTGGAAAATTGGGAGGAAAATATATAAAATATTTCGTATTAACTGTTCCAGAAAACCCTATAAACAAAAAAAATTTCAGCGATGATATAGAATTTATATCAAAATCGGAATCTCTCACAATTCTACCAGAGATATTGAAAAACACCTTAATCCAAACAGAAGAAATTCAATCTCAGCAAGTTGGAAATTTAGCCGAAACTTTCGTTTCTGAAAAAGAAAATGAAACCGAAAATTTTGAAAATCAAAAATTTGAAGACTTATTTAATAAGACAGATTTATATAATATAGAGAAAGATTCAATTGATTTTGAACCTAATGTAATATCAACTAATGAAGAAGGAATAAAATTGGAAAACAAAGAAGAAAGTTTTGATAACTTCTCTACAATAACTATCCCATATGATACAGAATTTGAGAATAAATCTACTTCTGAAGAAAAAGTAGAAGATAAATCTTTATTTGAAATTGAATTTGGAAACATAGAGTTGGAACCTAATAATATATCTTTTAACGAAGAGAAAGAGGAAAACCTATTAAATTTAGATAATTTAATTATAGAAAAAGAGTTAGAAAACTTTAGTATTGAAGAAATTGGTATTGAAACTAAGATAGAAGAAAATATTGCAAAATCTTTATCTGAAGAGTTAAATGAAGGGATTCAAAAATACATGGAAGGAGATGAGGAAGAAGAAATTGAAGAAGAAAAATTAAAAGTAGTAAAAGCCAAAGAAGAAAAAAAAGAAATTATTACTAAACCTTTAACAGAGTTCATTCAAGAAGTAGAAAAAGAAAATAAAATTACAGGAGGAGAAGAAATCATGGTAACTAACTTTAATATTACTATTTCTTCAGAAGATATAAAGACGTTAGCTATGGAAATGGTAAAAGATATGTTAAAGAACGACAATGCCATGAATACAATTATTGATCACCTTCAGATAGACTTTCAAGATGAGGCTAGAAGAGAACTTGAGGAAATAAAAAATCAATTAAAATCATCTTTAGCAAAAGAAGCAGAGTTAATGATGAAAGAAGAAATTGAAAGAATGATAAAAGAAGAGCTTAAAGAATATGTTGCAGAAATTACTGCAAAAATAGTAAAAGAAAAATTAGATGCAATTTTTAAAGGATAAGGATAAGTTTAGTATTTTAATCTTAATATAGAATTTATACCTTGAGTGAGAAATTAGTAATTTTTATAGAATTTAAAAATGAGATCCTTCGGCATTACGGCCTCAGGATGACAGGAAAAGGTTGATTGATAAACATTAGAAAAAGGGCAATCTTATTTGTCATTCTGAGCAAAGCGAAGAATCTCATGCTTTTATTGAATTTTTCACCCAGTATAGAATTTATGTATTAATAAGTAAATTGGTGTTAAACATATCAGGTAGGGAATTCTACAAAATTCAAAAGATATAAGAGGTGAGAAGTGAGAAGTTAATAAAACTTTCTCGTTCGTCATCCGTCTTACTTTACCTATCTTTAGAACTTGATTAAGTCTGAAGGATATTCTTTTTAAATATCTAAAAGATTCTTAATTTCTTATCCAAAGTTCTGTTAATTCTTGCTTTTAAGAAATTTAAAATACACTATAGTCAAAACAAAGAGTAAACTACTTGAAAAAAGTATAAAAGTATGTACCAAAAAAGACAGTAAAAACGCTGTGTTTTTATCTATGTTAAACAAAAATATCAAACTTCCTGCATATCCGCTTTCATAGGTACCGATGCCTGCTATTCCATGAATGGGTAGGATGGTTGTCAAATCTGCAGCTGCTGATGCTAAAATTGTTTGGAAAAATGATATATCTATTTGAGTTGGTATAATAAAATAAAACGCTGTAAACTTCAAGATAAAAGTTAAAACAGATAACAGATAAATATATGCAAGGTTAGAAAATCTAAGTTTGTCTTTATTGTAGCTTTTGATTTTCTCATGTTTTATAAATTTTAAAATAAAAACAAAAACATAAAAGCTAAAAGGAATTACCAAAAATGATATTAAAGCTAAGGATAGAAATCCTTTAAAAGTTAAATAACTAAATGCAAAAACCGCCATCAAGCCAAGACCATCGAATATACGAGTAATGAGAAAGCTCATTGTTGAATCTACTATATGGACTCCTTCTTTTTTAAGAAGATAAAAAAAAGAAACTTCGCCTGTTCTAAAAGGTAGGATAATATTAAAAAATGTATTGTAAACCGTAAGTTTAAAAAGCTTGCTAAATTCTTTTAGGTCTAATGTAAAACTCCATCTGTAAGTTCTTACTAAATAGCTTAAAAAGTAAAAAAAGAAAGCGATAAAAAACTGATAAACCGATATCTGTTTAAAAATGTTTAAGAAGTTCTCAAAACCAATATATTTTTCAAATAGAACTATAAAAGCTATTGTAATGATTAATGAAAATATTAAATGAAAAAGCTTTTTTGTGTCCATTTATTGATGTTGAATTACTTCTTTTATTACATAAGGTTTTTTACCCTGAGACTCGTAGTAAGTTCTTATTATCAATTCAGCTATTAAACCTGTTGAAATAAGTTGAATACCTGTTAAGAAGAAAAGAACACCAAATATTAGGAGTGGCCTATGACCAATTGGTAGTCCAAGGCATATTTTTACACATGATAGATATAAAAGAATTAAAATGCCTAAGACGGAAAATAGCATTCCAAAACCACCAAAAATTCTAAGTGGTTTGTTTCTGTAATCAAGTAAAAACTTTACCCATATTAAGTCTAAAATTACTTTAAAAGTTCTGGATATTCCATATTTTGATTTTCCGTATATTCTTGGATGGTGTTTAACAGGTATCTCAGTAATCTTTGCTCCTACCAATCTTGCCAAAGCTGGCAAAAATCTATGCATTTCTCCGTAAGAGTCTAAACTTTTTGCAACCTCACTTTTATAAGCTTTTAGTGAGCATCCATAATCATGCAAATAAACTTTTGTTACTTTAGATATTAACCAGTTAGCTATTTTAGATGGTAAAGTTCTGCTTAAAAATGCATCTTTTCTGTCTTTTCTCCAACCACTGACTACATCATAACCTTCATTGATTTTTTCTAATAATCTTGGAATATCTTCTGGGTCGTTCTGCAGGTCTCCATCCATTGTTATAATTATTTCACCCCTTGCTATGTCAAAACCTGCAGCCATAGCAGCAGTCTGACCAAAATTTCTCCTAAAATTAACTCCAACCACATGATAATCTTTTTCAGCTAAATTTTTGATAATCTCCCAAGATTTATCACTACTGCCATCATTTACAAGAATGATTTCATAATCTTTATCATTCCACTGCTTTTTTAACTCTTCCATTACTGTTTTTATTTTTTCATATAAGATTGGCAAATTTTCTTCTTCGTTATAAATTGGAACTACTATCGAAACATAAATTTTATCTTTACTCATTTTTCACCCTTATTTAATATACTTAGTATAGAATTTCCATCATTATTTTTATCCTCAATAGTATTTGAATGTTTTTTATTTTCTTCATTTAAATTAATTTTCGATTTTGGTTTATCTAAAATTTCTAATAAATACTTTCTAATTTCTTCTTTTAATCCTGTATTATTTTCAGCAGACCTTAGGGCTTTTTCAAGGTAATATTTGGCAAGCTCATCATCTCCAAGTTCATGATAAACTTTTCCAAGCCTAAAATAGATTGATGGGTCATTTGCAACATAATTTAATGCTTTTGAGTAATATTCTCTGGTTTTTTTTAACATTTCCTTGTTATGGGCCGCATTGTATTTATCTAAATAATAATCTCCTAAGGTAATATACGCATTTACAAAATTGCTGTTAAACATCAAAGCCTTTTCTAAGTTAGATAAAAATAAATCTTCTTTGCCTAATTGAAGGTAAACCATACCAAGGTTATAATAAGCCTTTTCTTTTCCTGAATATGTAGGATTATTTATAGCTTTTTCAAAGTATTTTATTGCTTCATTGAACTTTTTTTGACTGGCCAGTAGAATTCCATAATTTGTTAATAATTCTGGATAATCAGGATATTTATCTATTCCAAGTCTGAAAATGGCTTCAGCCTTAGTAAACTCCCCAGCAAATTGATAAGCAAGGGCAAGGGCATTGTAGACCTCTGGTTTGTCATAAGATTTTAAGGCTTCTTCTAAATATTTAATTGCCATTGCATTATTTCCGCTGTTTAAGTAAGATATACCCATTTCGTATAAGTATTTTCCATCCCCGACTCTTAAATCAGATTCATATGATTGAGGATTAGCACAAGAACTTATTAAAATAGCTAAAGTTAAAGCAAAAAAATTCTTTTTCATAATTTTTATATTTTATCATAAGTTAGATTAATCAGCTATTGAGAATACGAGACTGTTCCAAAAATCAACAACGTCATTCTACAGCCGGCGAACAAATCTCCTTTCTTTTACCTCTCACTTATTCAATGTATGGGCAATTCATGAATTGCCTCTACTTACTTGCTCACCTTCTTTAAAAGAGAAGATCCTTTTTGACTAAAGTCCTCAGGACGACAAAGTCATCTAATGCTGTCATTCTGCAGCCGTGCAAAGAATCTTAATTTTTTTTAAATTTCTCATCCGACGCATATGTTATAATAACAATATCATCATGTTAAAACTAAGCAGATTTCTTAGCTTATTAATAAGCATAATACTATTAGTCGCAAATAGTTTAACCCTAACACACCATCATAAAGATGGAGAACATCATACAGATTGTCAGGTCTGCGTACTGCAATTAAACCAACAATCAGAAGACCCTAATTCTCTTGAATTTTTTTATGAGATACAAACTTTTAATCAAGACTTTCCAATAATATTCAAAACGTCGATCTTAAAATCTCAAAAAACATCTAACAAAAACCCAAGAGCACCTCCCGTATTGGCCTAATATCTAAGCTTTTTACTATTTAACTTTTTAAAATTAAAAGCAGGAGGTGTATTATGAAAAAATACTTACTTGCAACGTTGGCATTATTTACATTTTCATACGCAGAAAACGTAGAGGATTTAAAAAAAGAGCTTGAAAAACAAAGAGAGATTATAATCAAACTTCAAGAAAGATTGAACCAGTTAGAACAACAGCAGGAAGTTTTAAATCAGACAAAGGAGAAATTACAAAACTTACAAACAGAAAGCAGTATTGATAAAATACTATCTAACCCATTCTCGCAGGCTAAATTTGTTCCTGATATATCTTTGATTACAGATTTTTCTTATGTAAGCAGAAATCTTACGGATGACAGCTACAAATCTGTTCAAATTCCAGGATTTAATCACGGGTTTTTCCATGATGGGAAATCTCCATTGAATGCTGAAAGAGGCTTTAATTTCAATTATTCTGAAATGTATATATCTTCAACAGTTGACCCATACTTTGATTTGGTTGGTGTTTTTCATCTTCATAGAGATGGTTTTGAAATTGAAGAAGGATATTTTCAAACAAGAGACTTGCCCTATAACTTAAAGCTAAAAGGTGGTAAATTTTATAGCGAATTTGGAAGGCTAAATAAACAGCACCATCACATTTGGAACTTTGCAGATGCACCTTTGATATACAGAGCTGTTTTTGGAGAGGAAAATCTAAACGAAACAGGCATTCAGTTATCATGGCTTGCACCAACTCCATTTTATCTTTTAACGGGCTTTGAAGTCTTCCAAGGAGACAACGAGAATAACTTTAACAGAAATGGATTTGAAGTGTGTACTCAAATAAATACAACAACCAAAGAATGCACTTCAAACACATATATAAAAATTAACGATACTAAAAAGCCAAATCTATTTACGTTTTTCATCAAACCATCTTTTGATATAGGCAATACTTCAATCTTGACAGGTGTATCATACGCACAAGGAAAAACAAGAATTAACCATTTAGAAGATGACAACCCTCATGCAATATCTGGAGATACAAAAATTTATGGATTTGAGCTGACAGCAAGACACACATTAGATTCTTACAGATATTTACTTTTACAGTCTGAATATATCTATAGAAAGTTTGATGGAACAAGGTTTGGTTATAACGATAGTGGAGACATTCAAACTCCAAGACTTGAAAAAAAACAGGCAGGATTTTATGTCGAAGGAATCTATAAATTTGCCGAAAGATGGAGAGCTGGTTTGAGATATGATTTAATCAATAAAAATGATGTATTTGTAAACGGTAGAAACAAGAACCTGCCAGATAATATGTATAAATACTCTGCCATGATAGACTTTTTGCCAAGCGAGTTTTCAAGAATCAGACTTCAGTATAACTACGACAAAAGCTTGTTTATAGGAAATGATAGAAAACCTAACCATGAGATTATTTTACAGTTTAACTTGGCAATTGGTGCCCATGGAGCACACGGATTTTAAAAAGGAGGTTTTAAAATGAGAGTTCTATCGTTTTTATTAATTTTATTAACATTTGGATTTGCAGAAGCAGAAATTAAAGTAGTAGCAACATATCCATACATAGCAAGCATCACAAAGGAGATTGTAAAAGAGAAAGCACAGGTAGACTATTTAGCTTCTGGAAACTTAGACCCTCACTTTATCGTTCCAAAGCCATCTTTAACTGTAAAGCTTAGAAACGCGGATTTATTAATCATCAATGGAGCTGGTCTTGAAGTTGGCTGGCTTCCACCGCTTTTAAACCAAGCAAACAACAGAAAAATTAACCCTGGTTCAAATGGATTTTTAGACTTATCTCAGTATATTAATCTGATAGAAAAACTGGAGAACGTATCAAGAGTAATGGGAGACGTACATCCGGAGGGAAACCCCCACTTTCACTTAGACCCATACAATGTGTTGATTATCTCGCAAACTATTACAGAAAAACTATGCAAACTTGACAGTTCAAACTGTGATTATTACAAAAATAATCTATCTGACTTTAAGAAAAGATGGAATGAAAAATTAGCCGTTTGGAATTCAAAAATGGCAAACTTGAAAGGAGTAAAAGTTTATCAGTATCATAAGCTGTTTGATTATTTCTTAAAAAGATATGGCATTATCTCTGTAGACACGATAGAGCCATTACCCGGAATACCCCCAACAGCAAAGCATTTAGAAGAGCTAATCTCAAAAGCAAAATCTGAAAATGTGAAGATGATTTTACAAGATGTTTACCATCCTATCAAACCTGCAAAATACTTATCAGAAAAGACAGGTTTAAAAATTGTAGTCCTTCCTCATGACGTTGGAACAGTGGAAGAGGCAAAGGATATATTCTCTTTATTTGATACAATCGTTGAAAGGATGAATAAATGAGTGATATTTTAGTACCTGCATTGACTTTATCCATAGTTTTATTGGTTATCCATTCTTACTTTGGAATAGAAATAATAAAAAGAGGGATAATCTTTACTGATTTATCTATTGGACAAATGGCTGCTGCAGGAGCGGCAGTCTCTCTTTTCTTTTTTGAAGGTCAGTATAGATATTTAATCTCACTATCTTTTGCACTAATAACAGCTATTTTAATAACGTTTGCAACAAAAAAAGAAAAAGTTTCCGTAGAGGGCTTTATTGGACTGATTTATGCTCTTGGAATTTCTTTAATATTTATTATTATGTCAAAATCGCCTCACGGTCTTGAGGAGTTAAACAATCTGCTTGCATATGATATCTTGTTTGTAAATATGACAGAGGTTTACAAAACAGCTATTTTATATACAGTCTTAGGATTGTTTTTATTTGTGATTAACAGATTTACGGTAGGATTTATAAAAGAGATGTTATTTTTTTCTGTATTTTCAATTACAATCACAAGTTCAGTTTCATTAGCCGGCGTATTTGTCGTCTTTTCTCTCTTGATAGCTCCGGCGTTTACGGTTATGCAGTTTTTCTCTAAAAATTTAATTGTTTATGCTGTGATTTTAGGTAGTTTAATCAATCTTTTGGCAGTGTATTTATCTTATAACTTTGACTTGCCAACAGGCTACACTATCGTATTTTCTCAAACTTTTTTAGCGATATTGTCTTCTGTAATCTCATTTTTAAGAAGGTCTCACTGATTAAGCTTGAAGAAATAGTCTTGTGAATATGTTATAAAAAGGGAGGATTGACTCCTCCCATATAAATATTATTTCTTGTTTACTGCCTCTTTCAAAGATTTTGCAGCTGTAAATGCAACAACTTTTCTTTTTGGAATTTTGATTTCTTTACCAGTTCTTGGGTTTCTTCCTTTTCTTGCTTTTCTTTCTTTTACATTAAAAACGCCAAGACCAGGAATAGCTGTTCTTTCACCTTTTGAAAGAGCTTCTACTAATGCCTCGATAGCAACATTAACCGCTCTTTCAGCCTCTGATTTTTTTAACCCCGCTTTCTCCGCCACCTTTGCGATGAGCTCTGACTTTGTCATATCTATACCTCCTATAAATAATGATATCTAAGTTTACCAATATTATAATTGGTTTGTCAAGAGTTTGTACAAGTTATACCAGTTTGGGAAAATTCAAAAAATTATAAGTCCTTAACTTCGCTATTGGATTATGGAAGAAGATGGATATAAATGGTTATAAAGTAGCAATAGTAAAATTTATGGAAGCTAAAATGTAAAAACATATAAAGCTGATTTGTGTGATGTTAAGCTATGCTAAATAAAATGTAAGTAAGATTTTAACTCGGAGTAAATCAGCAAAAGTAAAAGACATAAAGAAAATATGAAATGCAATCCAACTCTGACTTAGCAGAAAAGAAATTAAAATAGAAAGCCTATCCAAGATTTATAGAGGTTAAAAATCAATGTCGAAGTCAAAGTTTTTCAACTTATTCCATCGTTAATATAGCATAGGTTCCTGTTGCATAGGCTACAAGGTCATTGTTTGAATACAGTTCTACCGTTGCAAAGGCTACACTTTTACCTAATTTTAAGACTCTTCCTATCGCTTTTAATTTTCCTTCCTTTGCCGGTTTTAGATAGTTAATTTTTATCTCAATTGTTACAGAAGTTTTATTCTCCGGTAAATTTGAAATTACTGCATACCATCCTGTGTTATCTGCTAAACTGGATATAACTCCACCATGAACGTATCCAAGATGTTGTAAATGGTAATCTTTAATATCTATACTTAATACTGCTATTCCTTGGTCTAAATCTTCAATAACAGCCCCTATATGTTCTAAAAAAGGAAGTTTAACTTCTTTCATAAGACACACCTCTATTTATTTATTTTTTAACTTTAAAAAAATCAGTGCTGTCATGATGGCATCGTTTAAAGCATCATGTTTTCCAAAGGTAGGTATGTCTAAATCTTTGAGGATAGAATCAAATCTTAAATCAACAAATCCCTGTGGAATTAAGCCGATTTTGTAATCGTAATAAAGTGCTGATACTTCTATCTGTTTGTTTGGCAATGTTGTTCCGGAGAGTTTTTTAAAATATTTGTTTATCATTGCAACGTCAAACTCTAAGTAATAACCTACAAGTGGTCTGCTTCCTATAAAATGTACAAATCTATCAACTGCTTCTTCTATTGGTATACCGGATTCAAGGTCTTTTTTTCTAAGTCCGTGAATTTTAATGACATCTTCGTTAATCTCTCTATCCGGTTTAACAATTACGTTAAACCTTTCATTTAATAGTATTTTATTATCTTTTATCTTTACTGCTGCGATTGACAAAATATCATCAACTTTTGGATTTAAACCTGTAGTTTCTGTATCAAATGCTACATACTCATTTTCCGGTGGCTCTTCAAACAGAAAGCTGTATTTTGGATTTTTTAATCGTTTTTTCTTATAGTAAAAACTTAATCTTTCTAATATGCTATTCATGATATGTAGTTTAGTTTAAAATGATTGATGATTAAATCTTTAAATTTGTTTACGATTTTAAAGGCGTCTTTTAGAAGGTCTTTCTCAAAATTTGAAAGTAAGTTGATGTTAATATAATCATCCGGCTGTTTGCCCATCTCCATCTTTCTTAGTCTCTCTCTCAGTCTTAAAGTAAGGAAAAATTCTAATGCTTCTATAAGCTCTGATGCAAACTCTCTGTTAAAAATGCCTACTTCTGACAGTCTTTTTATTCTTTCAAATGTATTAGTCTCTCTTATTTTGTTTTCAACTGCTAATGACCTTATGCCATGAACGATTGGAAAGATACCACCTTTTTTTATGTCTAATTCTCCTTTATGTTCACCCTTTTCTGTTTCAAAAGTGCCAAAAAATGTCAGTGGTGTTTTAAACTGAATGGTAGGAAGTGCAAAGTATGATAAAAACGTTTTATTATCTGAAATTTTTGAAAACATAAAGTCTATAAACTCATTATAAAGGTCTTCTCTTCCGATGATATGTTTAGCATCTATAAGAATGGCTAAGTTTAGCATATTTTCCGGTGTGATATGATTTATATAATCAATAATAGAGTTTTTAAACTCACTTATAGATTTTCTCCAATATGGATTTGTAATCATTACATTTCCTTTACACTCTGGATAGCCAAGCTCTTTTAGTGCTTCTATAAAGTTTTGCGAAATAGCTTCTAAATTTGGATTTTGATAGCCATCTTCAAGGATTAAGCCGTTGTCTTGGTCTGTTTTTAAAATCTGCTCTTCTCTTCCTTCGCTTCCCATAACGATAAGGCTTGAATGGTTTAAAAGCTCTACCGGTGCTGTAAGTAAAAATGCTTTTTTAAATATCCTTGTGTTAATCTCTGAAACGATTTTCATAATATGTCTTGTTCTTATTCCTTCTTTGTGAAGAATCTTTACAGTTCTTGCAATGGAATCTGAAAGGATTTTTAAATCTTTGATTGATTTTGCTCTTTCAACTCTCAAAGCTAAAAACTGTGGCTGATTAGAGTATAAAGACAGTAAGTCAACTTCGTTTAAAATGCCTATAATCTTACCGTTTTCTTCGACAACAACTCTTTTAATGTTATGTTTAATCATCAAAAATATTGCATCAAATAAAAATGAATCTGCATTTATTGTAATGAGTCCCTTTGTAGCTATTTTTTCAACGTTTTCAGAAGTACTTATATTTTGAAGTATAATTTTTTTTCTTATGTCTGAGTCTGTGATGATTCCATATTCACCATTTCCAAAATCAACGATAACCGAATAAGCTCCTTTTTCTGTCATTTCTTTGACTGCGTCATAGATAGTTGTATCTTTTGATACTATAACCGGCTGTTGGAGTTCTATCTCTTTTACTTTCAAAAAGAAGTACGGATTTTCTGAAGCTATTGAAGAAAGCTTTTCTTTTGTAGACTTTTTAAAGTACTCACAAAATCTTTCATTTTCGTTAACAAGCTTTAAGATTATCTTTTTGTCTATCTTGTATAAAATACTCTCTTCAAAGGCTTCAAAAATGTTTTCAGACCCGTTAATCACTCTGCTGACATCAAAAAAACTTCCTTGACCAAAGTAACCTACTTCATTGCCAAGACTATCTTTTTCAACAACTACTCCTTTCAAAACAACATAAAGATAATTATCAACATCTTCTATTTTTTGACCTTTTTTGTAATATTCAATGACTAAGTTATTTACAATCTCTGATAGCTCTTGATTGGTTAGAAGTTCAAATGGATAAATTTGTTTTAGATAAAGCTCTATATCAACGATGCTCATTATTTTACTCCTTTCGGTAAAAGGTGGGCAGATAAGCCCACCATAAAAATTAATTAATGATGTACAGCACCTTCTGCGCCTATACCTGTTTGAGTTCTAATATATTGTGGTTCAAATCCTTCTCTGTCTTCTTTTGCTCTTTGGCTGTTGTCAAGCTTAGAGATAAGTATTGTTAATACAAAAGTAGTTAGCATTGAGAAGATAGCCGGGTTTTTGAGTTTTATGATTGGTTCTGGATTTTTGAGTACATCAACCCAAACTGTCGGAGAGATAACGATTAAAACAAGAGCTACAACTAAGCCGGCAAGTCCGCCCCAGAATGCACCCGTTGTTGTTAAATTTCTCCAATAGATAGATAAGATAAGAATTGGGAAGTTAACAGATGCGGCAATTGCAAAAGCTAAACCAACCATAAACGCAACGTTTTGTTTTTCAAAAACAATTCCAAGAACGATTGCAAAGATACCAATGATAATTGTAGCTATTTTGGAAACTTTAACTTCTTTTTGTTCATCTTTTTCTTCTGCAAAAACGTTAGCGTAAAGGTCGTGGGATACAGTAGAAGCTCCGGCAAGTGTTAAACCGGATACTACTGCAAGGATTGTAGCAAAAGCAACCGCAGAGATGAATCCCATAAACGCAGGTCCGCCAACAGCTTCAGCTAAGTGAATAGCTGTCATATTTTCTCCGCCAATAAGAGCCTTTTTATCACCGATCAAGTTTTTAGTAGGATCGTTAGCATCAACTATTTTAGTAATTCCATCAACAACGATTTGTTTAGCATTTTGGAAGTATTCTGGATGTTGAATGAATAAAGCAATAGCACCAAATCCAATTATGAACGTTAAGATGTAGAAGTATCCAATAAATCCTGTTGCAAAGAATACTGATTTTCTTGCTTCTTTTGCGTTAGGAACTGTAAAGAATCTCATTAAGATGTGTGGTAATCCAGCTGTTCCAAACATTAAAGCAAGTCCAAGAGAGATAGCGTTTAATGGGTCAGAAACAAGACCACCGGGAGCCATTATCTTTTCACCTTTTGAGTGAACAGACACGGCTGTTTGGAAGAGATTTTCAAAACTAAATCCAAAATGAAGTAGTACCATAAACGCCATAAATGAAGCACCACCAAGTAGTAAGATAGCTTTTATAATCTGAATCCAAGTTGTTGCAAGCATTCCACCAAACGCAACGTAGATTATCATTAATGAACCAACAACTATAACAGCCGTTGAGTAAGGTAAACCAAATAACAACTGTATAAGCTTACCAGCACCAACCATTTGTGCGATAAGATAGAATGTTACAACAGACAGAGAACCAATTGCAGCAAGAATTCTTATTCTTCTTTGTTCAAGTCTAAAAGATGTTACGTCTGCAAAGGTATACTTTCCAAGATTTCTAAGTGGCTCAGAAAGTAAGAACATAACAATAGGCCAACCAACCAAGAAACCAATAGAGTAAAGCAATCCATCATATCCGGATGTATAAACAAGTCCAGCAATTCCAAGGAAAGATGCAGCAGACATGTAATCACCAGCTATTGCTAAACCATTTTGAAATCCTGTAATTCCACCGCCTGCTGTGTAGAAATCCTTAGCTGTTTTTGTTCTTTTTGCAGCCCAATATGTAATTCCAAGCGTTGCAGCAACAAAGATTATAAACATCGTTATTGCAAGTGGGTTTACAGCTTGCTTTTGAACCGGTCCTTCCACTCCGCCGGCTGCAAAGGCAAATCCTACAACAACTATACTTAGTAGATAAAACATTAAACTCCTTTTAGTCATAGCTTACACCTCCCTTGCATACTTTTGCTTTATTTTTTCTGTTAATTCATCAAAATCTTTGTTAGCTATATAAACATAGATACCTGTTAAAAGAAATGAGATTACGATCACACCAATTCCTATTGGAATGCCGATAGTTGTTACACCTTCTCCAAGTTTTTGAGCTAAAAACTCTTTGTTAAATGCAACCAACAAGATAAAACCAAAGTAAACTACAAGCTCAACCAATGTTAGGATAATCATTATCCTTGTTCTTTCCTTTACAAGCTTTTGAAAATCTGGGGCATTTTTGATTTTTTCAATCAATGTTTTGTTCATAGCCTTACCTCCCTTTTTAAATTATTAGAAATTATAATTTGCGATAAGTCTGTATTCTGTAAAGTTTTGACCCGGTACAAAGTTCCATGTGTAAATTCCTCTTGCCTTTAATTCAAGGTTTTTAATTAATCTACATTTCCATGTTAAGTCCCAGTTTGTTTCTGAAGCATCGTGGGTTCTATTGTAATACTGAGCTTTACTTCCTACATTGAAATACGAGTATGCAAGATGTAAGTTTAATCCTTTGATTATGTCAAAAGATGTTCCAACTTTCCATGCAGATGTATCGGCTACATAACCAAGTCTTGTAACAGTACCTTGTACAAATCCCGGTGTTCCGCCCCATGGAGTGATTAATCCACCGTTTAAAAGTTTTCCTTCATCTTTTCCGGTTTGAGAGTATGCCGCATAAAGATTAAAGTTTTCAACTACAGGTACTGGAACATTAAAGTTTACCTTAGCACCAAATAAATTCGCCCCAACTTCTTTTCCAAATATATTTTTAATGTTGTTTCCAACGTTTGTTTCGTTGATATACTGAGCTGACAATGTAGTTTTTACATCAGATAGTTTTAACGTATAATCACCTTGTAAGTATAAAATGTTAAGCATATCCCATGCGTAGTAGTCCCAAGCTTGAAGCTTTAAGTTTGGTATCCCTTCATAGATTGCAGCAATCACAGAAACACCGGCGTTTGCTTTTCCAATAGCTTGTTTACCCATGTTTAAGAAATTTCCTGTGTCATATTTAGCTAAGCCCTGATTAGGAGTAGTATATCCACCGCAACCATAACCTGATTGTAAACCTAAATTAGAACAAGCAGAATAAGCGTTTGCAAATGTTCCATATGCCATATTCCAAAAGTGTCCTGCTATGATGGTTGTTTTTGGAATATCTTTATTTGTGATTAATGCACCTTCAAAAAGGTTTGGAAGCATTCTTGCATCGTCCATGCCAGCCATTGGAGTGTTAATCTCTTGTCTTCCTATCTTAACAGCTGTGTTTTGATATTTGTAATCTAAATACAACTGACCGATATAAGTTACGCTTTTTCTATCTTTTCCAAATAAAGATGGGTCCATATGAGGGTTTCCGTTATACGGTGGATTATTTCGCCAACTTTCACGATTTGTGTTGATTCCGTTTGTAGTGTAAGCCATGATTCCAAATTTTAAGCCATTTACTGCTGCAGTCTCAAAGCCAAACTTTCCACCAATTGCAAAAGCTGACCTATCATTTTTACTGTTTACAACATCATAATCTCTGTCAATGTAGAAAGCCCTAAGCTGCCCCATGACCTTTGATTCTTTGAATGCGGATTCAAGGTCATTAGCTGCCATAGATTGGCTTACTGTAACTGATAGCAATGCTGCTGCTAAAAGTGTTTTTTTCATGTTAACCTCCTTTAAAAAATTTTTATTTAAAACACTGTTTTAATACTTTCTTTATAACATCGTTATACTTTGTTTTAAAAATCAATAAAAAAACCCTCCTTTCAGAAGAAGGAGGGCATTCAGAAAAATCTTATTCTTCTAATGTTGAAGTATCGCCAATTTCTAAGCCAAGTTCTCTTGCTTTTAACAATCTTCTCATTATTTTTCCGCTTCTTGTTTTTGGTAATTTATCAACAAACTCAATCTCATCAGGAACAGCTATTGGTCCAAGAACATCTCTTACAGTGTCTTTAATTCTTTCTTTTAACTCTTCTGAAGGCTCATATCCTTCTTTTAAGATTACAAACGCTTTGATAGATTCACCTTTGATTTCATTTGGCTTACCAATTACAGCTGCTTCTGCTACTGCATGGTTTTCTACAATAGCTGACTCAACTTCTGCAGTACCGATTCTGTGTCCTGCTACGCTCAAAACATCATCAGCTCTACCAACAACCATCACATAACCTTCTTCGTCTATTGCAGCTAAGTCTCCTGCTGAATAGTAGCCGGGTATTTCATTCCAGTATTTTTCATATCTTTCTGGCTCCCCCCAGCAAGTTCTAAGCATAGAAGGCCATGGGTTTTTGATTACCAAATGACCAACTTGATTTGGTGGCATTGGATTTCCTTGCTTATTTACTACTGCAACTTCAATTCCAAACATTGGTTTACCAGCTTTACCCGGTTTTGCAGGATAGCTTGGAACTGTTGTAATCATATGAGCTCCTGTTTCGGTTTGCCACCATGTATCAACGATTACCGCTTTTCCTCTTCCTATGTTTTTGTAGTACCATAGCCAAGCCTCTGGATTTATTGGTTCACCAACAGAACCTAAAACCTTCAGTGTTGACAAATCATACTTAGCCGGTATCTCATCTCCAAATCTCATTAACATTCTTATGGCAGTTGGTGCTGTGTAGAACACGTTAACGCCATACTTTTCTACATACTCCCACCAAATACCCGGATGTGGATACACCGGCACGCCTTCCATCATAATCGAAGTAACACCGTTAGCCAAAGGTCCATAAACAATGTAGCTATGACCAGTAATCCAACCTACGTCTGCCGTACACCAGTAAATATAGTTCTCTTTTAAGTCAAAAACATATTTTGAAGTCATATATGTATTAACCATGTATCCGCCAGTTGTATGAAGAACGCCTTTTGGCTTTCCAGTTGTTCCTGATGTATAAAGTATGAATAATGGGTCTTCTGCATCTTGAATCTCAGGCGGACAATCTTTAGATGAATTTTTGATAAGCTTGTAAAAATCTAATACGTTATGCTCTTCATACTCGTCCGAAAGCTCGTTATCTCTGTCCAAAAGTATTATTTTTTCTACAAAATCTAAATCTTTAATTGCTTCTTTTACTGTTGGAAATAATGGTATTTTTTTACCCCTTCTTTTTGTATAAGTTGCAGTAATTATAGCCTTAGCCTTAGCATCATCTATTCTGATTTTTAAAGCTCCTTCGCTAAATCCTGCAAAAACTACGCTATGTATAGCTCCGATTCTTGCACAAGCAAGCATTGCTATTGCAGCTTCAACAGTGTTAGGCATGTAGATAGAAACCCTATCACCTTTTTTAATTCCAAGAGATTTTAATCCATTTGCAAGTCTGCTAACTAAATCTAAAAGTTCACCGTAAGGGAGTTAAAATAATGTTGTGTCTAAATTAAATTTATAAGGAGGAATGATAATGGATAAAAAAGAATACTTTGAAAAAGTATTAAACAGATCCACAGAGGAATTAGTAAAAGAATTTTTCCCAAACGGTATAACAACCAAAGAAAAGATAGGTATAAGAAAGCTTTTAGAATCTGTTGTAGAACTGGTCATGAATCAGGAAAGAAATTTCTTCCTTGAAAATGATGAAGATAACAAAGCAAATGGATACTACGAAAGAAACCTAAATACTGGTTCTTTCAAGCTTAACATAAATGTCCCAAGAGATAGAAAGGGTAAATTTAGACCACAAATATTACCTGACCCTTACAAAAGAGTTGATGAAGATTATATAGACCTTCTTATGAGTTTGGTATCCAATGGATACTCAGAAAGCAAGATAGATTCTACATTAAAAAGCTTAGGCTTAAACTATTCAAAACAACATATGGATAAAATCAAAAAAGAGCTTATAGAAAGACTTAATGATTTTAAAACAAGAGAGCTTCCATCGGATGCATTTGTACTGTATATAGACGCATATCACTGTGATATAAAAGAGAAAAACAAAATCAGAAAGGCTTCTGTCTATGTAGTTCTTGGAATAGATTTACAAGGAAATAAAGATATATTTGGATTTTACACATTTTTCAGTAGTGAAAACAAAGCAGACTGGATAAAAGTATTCAATGATTTAATAGATAGAGGACTAAAAAGGGTAATGCTTATAGTAAGTGATGATTTTCCTGGGATAACAAAAGCCATAGAAACACTATTTCCTTATACAGACCATCAGCTATGTTTAGTCCATTTACAAAGAAACGTTAGAAATCAGATGGATAAAGAAGATTCACAAGTATTTAACAAAGAATTAAAAAACATAAAAGAAAACAGCTTAGATTATGAAGATGGATTAGAAAAATTAGATGATTTATGTAGTAGATTTAAATCTAAATATCCAAGCTTTATAAAACATATTCAATCTAACAAAGAGAGATACTTATGTTTTTTAAAATATCCAGAAAATCTAAGAAAGCACATATACACAACAAATCCAGTTGAAAGTGTTAATAGCATGATAGAGAAAGTAAGAATAAATTTAGGCGGATATTTTCAATCTGTAGACATTCTTGAGATAAATCTGCTTATACAGAGAGATAATTTAAAGAATGGAAAATGGAAAAAACCTATACCTGCTTTTAAAGGAGCTTCTTATGAAATTTTACAATTGTTTAATAAAAAGTTTTCAATCCAGACACAAAATTATTGATAAGTCTCCACCGTAAGTTACCTTTCTCTCATTTCCTTCTTCATCTACAGAGATAAAAGCCACCTTATTTCTTTTGCCATTTTTTACATGCCTGTCTATACAGTTATAAGTGATGTTTGTTTTAGCATTTACAAACCATTTTGCATAAGGATAGTTCCATTCTAAAACTTTGTCCCACTTTTGAAACCATTCTAATTCGTTAGCAATCTCTTCATAGAAAGCCTCTCTATTCTCAATAGACTTCTTGTAAAGAGATTCATAGTCTTTAACCCAAGCATTTTCTACTATCTCCTTTGGAGGATAGTATTTTTCATCAACCTTCAAAAGCAAATCTGCCTTTTCCATTTTTAAACCTCCTATAACAGAGTTTTATTTATTAAAATCAAACAGTATTTTACTGAAAATTAATTGTTTGTCAAATTTTTCCATATTTTTCAAACATTGTTTTATTAGAGATATTAATATGTTAAATATTAATTTAAAAAGATATTGAAATTAAGGTATTTTTTAATATAACATTGTTTGATTGCATATTTTTTATGCAACGATCTGGTATGAAATAAATGTTAAGAAATTTTAAAAAATAACATAAGATTTTGATAAATAAATGTTTTTAAAAATTACATTAAATTACGGTTGCAAAGTAATGGAAAATAGAACTTGTGTATTTTGATAACAATCAGATATACCTTGAGGTGAGAAATCGGAAATTTTCATAGAATTTAAAAATGAGATCCTTCGGACTAAAGTCCTCAGGATGTTCTATGTTAAATGTCAAGTACAAAAATTTTCATCAAATGGTCTTCTGCTTTTTAATACACCATATGCTTGCCTTAATAACTTATGTGCTACAGCCACTAATGCTAACTTTTTAGCCTTACCTTTACTTACTAATCTTTCGTATAATTCTCTGCAGTATTTATTAAACCTTATTGCTGATAATGCTGCCATGTATAATATTTTCCTTGCATATGGATTTCCCATCTTTTTTATCCAGCCACTTTTCTTTACACATGCTGCACTTTCATATGGGCTTGGGGAGTTAAAATAATGTTGTGTCTAAATAAAATTATAAGGAGGAGTAGTAATGAATAAAAAAGAATACTTTGAAAAAGTGTTAGACAGATCAACTGAAGAATTAGTAAAAGAACTTTTCCCAAACGGTATAACAACTCAAGAAAAGATAGGTATAAGAAAACTTTTAGAATCTGTTGTGGAACTGATTATGAACCAAGAAAGAAATTTCTTCTTGAAAATGACGATGATAACAAAGCAAACGGGTATTATGAAAGAAGCCTAAATACTGGTTCTTTCAAGCTTAACATAAATGTTCCAAGAGATAGAAAGGGTAAATTTAGACCACAAATATTACCTGACCCTTACAAAAGAGTTGATGAAGATTATATAGACCTTCTTATGAGTTTGGTATCCAATGGATACTCAGAAAGCAAGATAGATTCTACATTAAAAAGCTTAGGCTTAAACTATTCAAAACAACATATGGATATAATTAAAAAAGAGCTTATAGAAAGACTTAATGATTTTAAAACAAGAGAGCTTCCATCGGATGCATTTGTACTGTATATAGATGCATACCACTGTGATATAAAAGAGAAAAACAAAATCAGAAAAGCTTCTGTCTATGTAGTTCTTGGAGTGGACTTACAAGGAAATAAAGATATATTTGGATTTTATACATTTTTCAGTAGTGAAAACAAAGCAGACTGGATAAAAGTATTCAATGATTTAATAGATAGAGGACTAAAAAGGATAATGCTTATAGTAAGTGATGATTTTCCTGGGATATCAAAAGCCATAGAAACACTGTTTCCTTTTACAGACCATCAGCTATGTTTAGTCCATTTACAAAGAAACGTTAGAAATCAGATGGATAAAGAAGATTCACAAGTATTTAACAAAGAATTAAAAAACATAAAAGAAAACAGCTTAGATTATGAAGATGGATTAGAAAAATTAGATGATTTATGTAGTAGATTTAAATCTAAATATCCAAGCTTTATAAAACATATTCAATCTAACAAAGAGAGATACTTATGTTTTTTAAAATATCCAGAAAATCTAAGAAAGCACATATACACAACAAATCCAGTTGAAAGTGTTAATAGCATGATAGAGAAAGTAAGAATAAATTTAGGCGGATATTTTCAATCTGTAGACATTCTTGAGATAAATCTGCTTATACAGAGAGATAATTTAAAGAATGGAAAATGGAAAAAACCTATACCTGCTTTTAAAGGAGCTTCTTATGAAATTTTACAATTGTTTAATAAAAAGTTTTCAATCCAGACACAAAATTATTGATAAGTCTCCCCATGTCTATAATTACTATAAAACTTATTCTCTTATAGTTTAAAAATTTTTGGTATATTTAATATACGATGACAGGAAACCGCCAGTGATGTCATTCTGAGCGAAGCGAAGAATCTCCTACTTTTATTGAATTCCTCACCCGAAGTATTAAAATTTGATAAATCAGTGATGTTTTCTATTTTTTGAAAGACAAATTTTATATAATCCATTTTCTGTTTTTCTCTTAGTGAGAATGATATGTAATAACAATTGAGCTTCCAGAAAGTATTTATCTTTTACAAAAGTTTACATGTATTCACATACAATATCCTGTAAATAGCAGTAAAAAGATAAAACAAAATTTATTGAAAGAAAAGTTGAAGAGATTTATAATTTATAATATAAACGAATTTTAGTAAGGTAAACTAAATGTAGGAGGTTAGAAGAATGATAATAGATGTAAACTCTGAAAATTTTTCAGAAGTATTGGAAAAATCTTATGATAATGTGGTAGTTGTAGATTTTTGGGCACCTTGGTGTGGTCCATGCAGAGCTTTAAAACCAATCTTAGAAAAACTTGCAGGAGAGTTTGGCTTTATTTTAGCAAAAGTTAATACAGATGAAAATCCGGATATTGCACAAGAGTTTGGAGTTCACGGAATACCGGATGTTAGAATAATAAAAGATGGAAAAGTAGTTGATAAATTTGTTGGAGCATTGCCAGAAAGTCAAGTAAGAAAAATAATAAGCAAATATGTTAAATCACCAGCAGATAGAGTTATTGAAGAAGCGAACATGCTTATTTTAGCAGGCAACAGAGAAGGAGCGTATGACTTGTACAAAAGAGCAATTTCTGAGTATCCAGATAACAAAAAGTTAATCCTTGAAGCAGCAAAATTCTTCATTAAACTAAACAAGCTTGAAGAGGCAGAAGATTTATTAAACAAAATAAAAGAGTATGACAAAGAATACTTTACACAAGCACAAGCATTAAAAGAATTTATAGAACTTAAAAAAGAATGTGAAAATACAAATTTACAAACAGAACTTGATAAAATATTTGCCCAAGCATCATGCTATGCAGTTGAAGAAAATTATGAAGAAGCATTAAAATTATTTTTAGAAATAGTTAAGAAAGATAGAAATTATAAAAACGATGGTGCAAGAAAAGCTATGGTTTCCATATTTACACTGCTTGGAGAATCTAACCCACTTACAAAAGAGTACAGAAAAAAACTTGCAATGTGGTTATACTAATGAAAAAAATAGCTCTATTTTTAATACTCTTTATTGTTAATTTTTCTTTTGCAAAGGATATAGTAGAAGAACTTCAGAAAAAATTTAGTGAGATAAAAGGATTTCAAGCAGAAATTACACAAAAAACTTATCAATCTGGGTTTTCCAGCCCAGATATTTTTTATGGAAAGGTATTAGCAGTAAAACCAGACAAAATCAAAATAGAGTATACAAAACCATATAAACAGATTATTTATCTAAATGGTACCAAAGTAACTTTATACTCTGTAGAAGAAAATCAGGCTATCATAACATCAGCAGATAACAGTGTTTTAATAACAGAAGTTTTAGAAATGATTATCAAAAACAAATCTATCAAGTCTACCTTTAATGTATTAGAAACCAAAGAAACCAATGATACATATAAAATATCTTTAAAACCAAAAAACAACGCAGAAGTTAAAAAATTAGAACTGACAATAGATAAATCCAATCTATCATTAACTAAAATTTCAGCACAGGATACAGACAACAACATTATTGAAATAGAATTTGAAAAATTTAAATATTTATCCAATCCGGTAAATATAAATTTCAACCTTCCAAAGAATGTTAAGATTTTAAACAACTAAGGAGATTATAATGCTCAAAAAAGTCTCAATATCTTTAATTGTAGTTCTGACAGCATTAACTATCTTCTTTTATTTATACGGAAATCTAAAGTTTGCTGTTATGTTTTGTTTAATAGATATAACAGTTATTGTTTTTTCAATTCTCGTATGGTTTAACGATAAGTATTACAACGAGCAGATATCAGAGAGAATATTATCATTTCCATCAAAAGAAATGATAAAAGATATTCTAAAAAAGCAGTCAAACATGCTCAGGTTCGATAAATTTGAAGAATTAGAAGATGGGTACAAAATTTACAAAGGAAAACATTTAGTCGTAGAAGCCATTTTTGAAAAAGATGAAAATGGTAATATCTTGGTAGTTGATGGAAGATATGTAGTTAAAATAAAAGCTCCGGAGTATGTTCTGCATAATATAGACAATGAAATATGGAGTCATATAGGCAAGTAAAGTGATGAGTGAGAAGGTAAGAAGTGAGGGGTTGAAGGATGACAAGAAGGTTAGCCCCGTGTCAAGTTGGCGGGACGTTCCTGTAATAAATCAGGAAACTTAGGAGAGCCTGATATAAGGTTATGACAACATTCGAAAATATAAAAAATAAAATTGAAGATTTAAAAATTATTGGTGAAGGTTGGAGGGCTAAAGTTTACAGAGGGAAGTATCAAAATAAAGATCTATCTTTTAAGGTTGCATCTCAAGAAATCCATAAACATCCAATACAAAAAGAAGGACAAATTTTAAAAATAGTCAATCAGTATGGTATAGGCGGAAAGATTTTTTTAACCGGTGAAGATTTTATAGCGTATGAGTACATAGAAGGAACTCATCTTAACAAGGTTTTGAACGAAGAAAATTTTAAAATTCTTATAAGTCAGCTTTTAGACCAAGCGTATATATTAGATAAGCTAAAAATTGACAAAGGAGAGATGCACAAACCATACTCAAATGTTTTAGTTGATAAAAATTTAAAAGTGTATTTAATTGATTTTGAAAGAGCAACTAAAAGCTTAAAGCCAAAGAATGTTTTAAATTTAGTGCAATTTATAACAAGAGGAAAAGAAAGAAATGAAGAATTAATGGATATTTTAAAAGAATATAAAGAAAACCAATCAGAAGAAAATTATAATAAAATAAAATCGTATGTTTTAAATCTCAAAAGGGGTGCTTAAGTTTGAAATATCTAATCTTAGGTAAAAATGGACAGCTTGGAAAAGAGTTTTTAAAGACTTTAGAAAATCAAAAAAAAGATGTTATTGGATTATCAAGATTAGAGTGTAATATAACCAATTTTGACAAGTTAAACCAAGTTTTATCACAGTATAAACCAGATGTAGTAATAAACTCTGCAGCGTATAATTTAGTTGATGATGCTGAAAAACAATACTGGGAAGCAGTAAAAGTAAATAGCATTGCAGTAAAGAATTTAGCTTATTTATCTAACGTTTACAAATTTAGATTAATTCATTATTCAACAGATTATGTTTTTGATGGGAAAAAAGAGAATGGTCTTTATACAGAAGATGATGTACCAAATCCTTTAAATGATTATGGGAAAAGTAAATTTATGGGTGAAATTTTTCTAAGAGAAGAGACAGGAAATTACTTGCTTTTTAGAGTAAGCTGGGTTTATGGAGAAGGAAAGCAAAACTTTATCTATAAGCTTTTAACATGGGCAAAGAATAATGAATATTTGAAAGTAGCTTATAATGAAGTCTCAGTTCCAACATCTACAAGAACTATTGTAGATATTACACTAAAAGCATTAGATAATGATTTAAGAGGAATGTTTCATCTTACAAACTCAGGCTATGCTTCAAGATATGAATGGGCTAAGGAGATTTTTAGAATTAAAAAAATAGATAAATTTATCCTGCCAGTTTCAAAAGAAATTTTTAACCTTCCAGCGAAAAGACCAGATTTTTCAGCTATGAGCAATAGAAAAATCTCACAAATTTTAAATACAGAAATTCCCTATTGGAATGAAGAATTAAACGAATTTTTGAAAAATTATGAAATAGTGATATAATATTTATCCATCTTTTGATGGCCGGGTAGCCAAGTGGTAAGGCAGGGGACTGCAAATCCCTTATACGTGGGTTCGATTCCCACCCCGGCCTTTTTTAGTTAAGTGAGAGAGTGAATAAGTGAGAAAGTGAGAAAGTAAGAAGTGATAAGTTACATCTTCTACTTATAACAAGTTTATAAAATCTCTTAAAATCTTTTCGTGGTCAAAGACTAATCTATCAAACGGTATTTCTTCTAATTTATAAATCTTAGCTTCTTTTGCATCATCTTTACCTGCAGGAGTGCCGTAAGCTTTGCAGACAAAAACTACAGATACAGTATGAAATCTTGGGTCTCTTTTTGGGTCTGAATAAACATTAAAAAGTCTAACAATTTGTACGTTAAGATTTGTCTCTTCTTGCATCTCTCTAATTAAAGCATTTTCAACGCTTTCGCCAACGTCAACAAAACCACCAGGTAAGGCTAAGCCATGGGGTGGGTATTTCCTTTCGATTAAGACAATTCCTTTAAAATTTTCATTCTCATCAAAAACTTTAATTATTCCATCCACTGCTACGTAAGGTGTTTGAATAGCCATTTTACTCTCCTTTGTATTTTGTTATTTTGTTTAAAAACTTTTCGCCAATAACATATTTATATATTAACTTAGGATAGTCTTTGTATGGATGAGAAATTCAATAAAAGTATGAGGTTCTTCGCCGGCTGTAGAATGACACCATTTGGAAGTTCCTCATCATCCGAGAATGTAAGTTTGAAGGACCTTCTTTTTAAATTTTATAAAGATCATTAATTTCTCACCCCAATGGAATAAATCATTACATATGCATTAAATCATTTTGCATTTTGTATAATTTGGTATAATTTAGGTTAATGATTACTAACTAAAAGGGGGACGTGTAATGAAAAAAGTTGTTATTCTTGGTGGCGGTATTGCTGGCGTTGAATGTGCTATTTTCTTAAGAAAGTATAACTTTGAAGTTGAGCTTATTTCAGATAGAGACTATCTGTACATTTATCCAATTTCCATATGGATTCCAACGAAAGAGAAAAAACTTGAAGATGTAATTATTCCGATGCAAGATTTAGCAAACGCTCATGGATTTAAGTTTGTAAAAGACAAGGTGGTACAAGTAAATAAAGACAGTTTTACTCTTGAAAATGGCGGAGAAAGAAAGGATTTTGATTATCTTGTTGTTGCACTTGGTCAGCAAAAGCTAAAACATAAAGGTATTGAATATACTTATTCTATTTGCTCGACCCCTGAAGAAACCTTAGAATACACAAAAAAACTTGATGAACTTATAAATCAGAAAAAGGGTGGAAAATTAGCTTTTGGTTTTGGCGGCAATCCAAATGCTAAAGAAGCTGTAAGAGGTGGTCCTGTATTTGAAGTTTTATTTAATGTTGATTACTATCTGAGAAAGTTAAAAATTAGAGACAACTTTGAACTTACATTTTTTGCTCCTATGCCAAAACCCGGAGAAAGACTTGGAGAAACAGCTTTAAAAATGATGGATTCTATGTTTAAAAAACTTAATATTAAATCCATTACTGGAAAGAAAATAGTAGAGTTTACTTCTGATGGTGTTTTACTTGAAGATGGAACTAAAATTGAATCAGATTTAACTTTATTTACACCTGCTGGTGATGGTCATCCTGCTATAAAAGCCGGAAATTTACCACAAACAAACGCCGGATTTATTATTATAGAGCCCACTAATCAAGTCAAAGATTGTGAAGATATTTATGCAATTGGAGATAGTGCTGCATTAGAAGGTCCTGAATGGAAAGCAAAACAAGGACATCTAGCCGAAGTTATGGCAAGAAATACAGCTTATAATATTGCTTTAAAAGAAGGTTTAGAAAAAGGAAATCCTAAAACTTACATTGAACATATTAATATTCTCTGTCTTATGGATATGGGTAATGGCGGAGGTCTTGCATACAGGGATGATAAAAAAGCTATGCTAATACCACTTCCAATCATAGGACATTGGATGAAAAAAGGTTGGGGAATGTATTATAAGCTTTCCAAACTTGGTAAAATTCCAAGATTGCCTGGAATGTAAGAAGATAAAAATTGAATTTTGGTTATGATTTTCAAGCAATCATATTGATATAATACTATATAACCTACACGTTTGGTGAGAAATTCCATAAAAGTAGGAGATTCTTCGCTTCGCTCAGAATGACGAATAAGATTAATCTTTCTCTAATGCTTATCATTCAATCTTTTTTCCTGTCATTCTGAGGACTTTAGTCCGAAGAATCTCATTTTTAAATTTTATAAAAATCACTAATTTCTCACTCAAGTTATATTGATATAATACTATATAGACTACTTTACGGAGGAGAATTTGAATTTAGGAGTAATTGGTGCTGGCAGTTGGGGAACTGCATTAGCCCAGATTCTTAGTGTTAATTTTGAAAATGTTTTTATTTGGGATATAGATAAAGAAGTTTTAGATAGTGTTAAAAATTCAAACATAAATGTAAAATACCATCCGGATATTAAGCTAAATACAAACATTAAGCCAATATATGATTTACAAGAATTGATAAATATAAGCGATATTCTCATCGTAGTAATTCCTACTCAGTATATTAGACAGACACTATCGAAAGTAAAGATAGAAAATAAGCCCGTAATTTCTGCATCTAAGGGAATAGAAATAGAAAGTCTAAAGCTTGTGTCTGATATCATGGAAGAAAGTCTGGGTATTGATAGAAAATATATATTTGCTTTATCCGGTCCATCATTTGCAAAGGAAGTAATAAAAGGACTGCCAACGGCTGTTGTCTTGGCCGGAAATACAGAAATAGGTAATAAGCTTTTAAGTTATTTAAATACAAAGACTTTTAGAGTGTATCTTTCTGATGATTTGGTAGGTGCAGAAGTTGGAGGAGCTATTAAAAACGTGATAGCAATAGCTGCCGGGATTAGTGATGGACTTGGTTTTGGGAGTAATGCAAGGGCAAGTTTAATTACAAGAGGCTTGTATGAAATCAGTAAGATAGTAAAAATATATGGTGGAAATCCACAAACAGTTTACGGACTATCTGGACTTGGAGATTTAGTCTTGACTGCAACGGGAGAATTATCAAGAAATAGGACGTTTGGAATGCTTATTGGTCAAGGATACTCGGTAGAAGAAGCTTTAAAAAAAGTAGGTCAAGTTGTAGAAGGTTATACAACAGTAAAAGCAGTTTATGACATAAAAAATAAATACAATATTGAGCTACCAATATCTTATCAGGTTTATAGAGTTCTTTATGAGAATCTAAATCCAAAAGATGCTGCCATGGAGCTTATGAACAGAGGATACAAATTTGAATTTATGGAGGAAAACAAATGATAGATAAAGATTTTTTACCAGAAGAAAAGAAGATTACCTTAGGTTTAGCTTTTATTTTTGCATTAAGAATGCTTGGGCTATTTTTAGCTTTACCGGTGTTAAGTATTTACGCTAAGAATATGCCAGGTTCAGACGCATTTCTTGCTGGTCTTGCAATAGGTGCTTATGGTCTTACTCAAGCTATTTTTCAGATACCTTACGGGCTTTGGAGTGATAAGATTGGTAGAAAGCCAATCATAATAACAAGCACAATAATATTTATTCTTGGCAGCTTTTTATCAGCCTATGCTGCAAGTATAGAGAATATACATCTTTTAATTATTGGTAGATTTTTGCAAGGTATAGGTGCTGTTTCTTCTGTAGTTATTGCACTTCTTGCAGATATGACAAGAGAAGAGATAAGAACAAGAGCAATGGCTACTATCGGTGCATCTATTGGTATGGCGTTTGCTTTTGGTATGGTATTAGGACCACTGATTGCTTCTCATTTTGGTTTAGCCGGCGTATTTACATTTACAGGAATACTTGGTCTAATTTCTCTGCCTTACATAATCTTTGGAATAAAAGAGCCTCCTATAGTTAAACACCATGATGATGCGGAGTTTACATCTTCATATTTAGGCATTGTTTTAAAAGATAAAAATCTTCTAAAAATGGATTTTGGAATGTTTGTATTGCATATGACTTTAACGGCTGTATTTACAGCAGTTCCTATTATCTTTGCCCATCAGTATACGATTGATGTAAAAGATTTATGGAAAATTTACTTACTTATGTTTTTTGTAGGATTAACTATAATGGTTCCATCTACAATAATTGCCGAAAAGAAAAATAAAATAAAAGAAGTTAAAATGCTTGGAATTTTAGTATTGATAGTTTCATTTATAATGTTTTTAATGTTTAAAAATAACTTCTACCTTACAGTTTTAGCGATTGTTGTCTACTTTACCGGATTTATGATGTTAGAGCCAATCATGCCATCGTTGATGAGTAAGTATGCAAAACCGCATGTTAAGGGAACAGCTTCTGGAGTGTTTAACACTGCTCAGTTTGTTGGTGCTTTTGTTGGGGGTGCTGTTGGTGGATATTTATTAAAATTAGATGAATCAGCAAACTTTAATTTTATATTTTTAATCATACTAACCGTTATTTGGCTTGGTTTAGTTTCTACAATGGAGATGCCTAAGAAAAAAGAGGTTTTAAATAATGATACCAATTAAAGATGATGTACCTACAAGGTCATTCCCATTAATAACTTTACTTTTGATAGGTGTTAATGTAGGTGTTTTTCTTCATGAAATGAGTTTATCCGATGAAGAGCTTGAAATATTCGTTAGGACTTATGGGCTTCTTCCTCTTGACCTTATTCATTTTAATCTTTTAAATTTTATAACACATATGTTTATTCATGGAGATATTGCACATATTTTTGGAAACATGCTATTTTTATGGATTTTTGGCAATAATGTTGAAGATGCACTTGGAAAATTTAGATTTTTAATTTTATATTTTTTGTCCGGATTTGCTGCTGCAATACTTCAATCTGCAGTTGCTATATTAATGGGAGATATAAACATACCTATGGTTGGAGCATCCGGAGCAATTAGCGGTATAATAGCGGCTTACGGAAAGCTTTATCCCTTTGCAAGAGTTTATGCATTTATTCCACCGTTTATATTCTTCATTTTTGCTCTTCCTGCTTGGTTTTTTATAGGCTATTGGTTTGTTATTCAAGTTTTATCAGCCATGTTTATTCCAACATCTCTTGGCGGTGTAGCTTGGTATGCCCATATTGGTGGATTTCTTGCAGGTTGGTATCTAATAGATAATCTATACCCAAGAGCTAAAAAATTTGTGATATATACGAGGTAAAAACAATGAAAAAATTTATTTTTGGATTTGGGTTTTTATTAACATTGATAAGCCCATCTTTCAGCTCTTCTCAAAATGATTATGCTTGGATGGATAAATACTATCTTGTAGCGAGATTTACACCATATGATCCATCTTTACTTCAAAAAATGGATTTGGAATTATCTCCAAAACAGATTGAACTTATAAAAGCTGAGTATGATAAATACTTTCCAATAATGCTTGGAAAAGCAAGAATTTTAAAAGACAAAGAGGCAGAACTTACAGATGCAGTTTATAAATCTAACGACCCACAGAAAATAAAAAATCTTATTATCGAAATAGCAAAGTTAAAAACAGAGCTTACAGTTTTAGATATAAATTTATTTAAAGCAATTCAATCTATACTAAACAAAAGTCAAAACGAAAAGTTTATCAAATACTTAACATCCGGCAGTATGTGATGGAAGTAATTACAAATCCAGGCCAAATGCAAACTTTGATGCTATCTTTAAAAAAGCAAGGTAAAAAAATAGGCTTTGTTCCAACCATGGGCTATCTTCATGAAGGGCATCTATCTTTAATCAGATGCAGCAAAAAAGAAAACGATATTACAGTCGTTAGTATATTTGTAAATCCAATACAGTTTGGAGCCAACGAGGATTTCGGAAGATATCCAAGAGACTTTGAAAGAGATAAAAGTCTTTGTGAAAAAGAAAATGTAGATTATATATTCTATCCAAGCTATGAAGAAATGTACCCTGACGGGTTTCAAACTTATGTTGAAGTTGCAGAGCTTTCAAAAGGTTTGTGTGGAGATTTTAGACCGGGTCATTTTAAAGGTGTAGCAACAGTTGTAGCAAAGCTTTTTAACATAGTCTGTCCGGACAATGTATACTTTGGAAAAAAAGATTTTCAGCAACTTAAAGTTATTCAAAGGATGGTCAAAGATTTAAACTTTCCGGTCAATGTAGTTGGCTGTCCGGTTGTAAGAGAGCCGGATGGTTTAGCTATGTCTTCACGAAATAAATATCTATCCGATGAAGAAAGAGAATCGGCACTCAATATTAGCAAAGCATTGTTTGAAGCAAAAAGAATGTTTGAAGATGGAATAACAGACCCAAATCTTATAAAAGAAAGAGTAAGACAGATAATATCCCAAGCAAAACATCTAAAAGAAATTCAGTATGTAGAAATCGTTGATAGCAATACATTAAAGCCGGTAGATAAAGTAAAAAAATCGGACGTGTTGGCAGTAGCGGTATATATAGGAAATACAAGGCTTATTGATAATATTGAATTTTAAAGGTGATTTATGAGATTTGAGTTTAAAAACATAATAGACTTTTTATCAAGCTATCTTCACGGGAAAGAAAAAGCCATTGAGCTTACATTAATATGTTTATTTTCAAAAGGACATCTTTTGATAGAAGACTTGCCCGGCCTTGGCAAAACAACCCTTGCTATAGGAATAGCTAAAACCTTAGGGCTGGATTATGGAAGAGTACAAGCTACTTCCGACTTACTACCATCTGATATAATCGGAGTTTCCATATATAACAAAAACGCAAACGAGTTTGAGTTTAAACCCGGTCCTATTTTCAATAACATCATTCTTGTTGATGAGATAAACAGGGCAACGCCAAAAACTCAGTCAGCACTTCTTGAGGCAATGGGAGAAAAGCAGGTTACAGTAGATGGAAAAACTTATAAATTACCACAGCCATTTTTTGTAATAGCAACACAAAACCCGGTAGAACAGTATGGAACATTTCCCCTTCCAGAATCTCAGTTAGACAGATTTTTAATGAAAATCTCCATCGGATACCCATCAAGAGAGGCAGAAAAAGAGATTATCAAAGGTGGTAGTAAAAGAGAAGAACTTTATAAAATACAGCCTTTCATAACAAAAGAAGAGATTATAAAAATTCAAGAAGAGATTAAAAACGTTTATGTGTCAGATAAAATAGCTGACTACATCCTTGATATTGTATGGGCTACCAGGGAGAGTAAATATCTTGAGTCCGGTTTGTCAACAAGGGGAACTCTTGCAATCGTAAACACTGCCAAAACAAACGCGTACATGGAAGGTAGAGATTTTATCATTCCTGAAGATATTAAAAAACTTTATAAATATGTAATTCCACACAGAGTAATCTTCAAACCAGAGTATGAATCTCAAAAAGAAGAGATTATAAAAACAATCGTTGAAAGCATTCCAACACCTATATGATAAAGATAACAAAAGCAGGTTGGCTTTATATCCTCATTACCATAGTTCTTGGTATTGCTGCTGTAAACACAGGAAACAACTTACTATTTTTGATAGTTTCGACCTTACTTAGCTTTATGGGAATTTCAGGATATTTTGGAAAGAGAAATATATCTAAAATAGACATATGGGTAGAATTTCCGGAGGAAGTTTTTGCAAAAAAAGAGTTTTATCTAACCGTTAAAGCAATAAACAAAAAAGCCTTTATGCCAATGTTTTTGATTAAAGTATCAATAAACAATAAAAGTGTGCTAATTCCGTATGCAGAAAAATACGGAGAAGGAAAGCTAAAAATATCAGTTGTTCAAAGAGGTATTTTTATCATAAAAGAAGCCAAAGCCTGTTCAGTTTTTCCTTTTAACTTTTTTGAAAGATGTTTTACTGTAAAAGTAGATGCTAAAAAAGTAGTTTTTCCGGAGCCAAAAGAATGCAATTTATTTCAAATATCAGACTACAAATTTAAAGCTAAGCAAAAATCAGAAGGTCAGGTTATAGAAAAGCAAGGATACGAAGGAGACTTTTTAGGACTTAGAGATTACAATTTTGGAACGCCGGTTAAGTACATAGATTGGAAGGCTTCGACGAAATCGGAAAATCTAAAAGAAAAAGTCCTGTCATCCATCCAATCAACGCCAACCATAATAGAATTTGAAAAGATAAACATAGATTTAGAATCAAAAATATCCTGCATCACTTACTTAGCAGTAAATCATAAAAAGTTTGAAAACATATTTGTAAAAGTAGAAAATACAACCTATAATCTACAAGATAAATCAGATAGACATAAACTTCTTACAAAGCTTGCATTATACGGAATGAAAGATGAAGCTATCGGTTGAAAACATAGTTAAGATAAATGCTTACGTAGGAAGTCTATTTATTTTTCTTTTAATTTTTAAAGAAGTTAGTCTAGCATACAGCTTTATTTTTATAGCTTTATATGCACTTTCAGCCTACAAAGATTTTAAAAAGCCTTTAAACATAAATAGAACGTTTATAAACATTACCGGTATTTTATTTGTAATATTATTGGTTTTAAGAATAAATCCTGACAATATCGTTCAGCCTTCGGTGGAAACTCTTCTAGTCTTACTTGGTTTAAAACTTCTTGAAGAAAAAGCATTCAGAGATTACATGCAGATATATTTGTTAATTATTCTGCTTTTTGCAGGATACACAATTCTTTCAACCAGCATGATATTTTTACTATATCTTTTGATATTAATCTTTTTTATAAACGCATCAGTAATACTTTTAACATACTACCAGCAGAATAAAGAGATAGAGTTAGATATTAGCGTAATAAAAAGAATTTTGATAAAAACAGCTATTATTCCACTACTTTCTATTCCTTTCATGATTTTTCTATTTTTTACACTACCAAGAAGTAATTATCCATTCTTAAACTTTCTACAAGGTCAAGGAAAAGCTTCAACCGGATTTTCTCAAGATGTAAAACTTGGTGATGTTTCCAACATTCAAGAAGATGATTCTGTCGTAATGAGAGTTTCGGGAGAGAATATCGGAGAAATTTACTTAAGGGGTTTAACTTGGAATTACTTTGATGGAAAACAGTGGATGTCTAAGGATTTATTTTCAGCAGTTAAAGCAAGAAGATTGTTTGGTAAAAAATATGAATACACAGTTTACTTAGAACCACATTCAGATATTTATTTATTTACTGTCGAATATCCGTATGCAATATCACAGATAAGCGGCTATTTTATTACTCCAAGAATGGATAAAACATACGTTGTTGATAAACCTATATTTAACAAAATTAAATACTCGGGTATTTCTTTTATCAATGATAGATACTATGAAGAGTTAAAGTCTATGGATGAATACTTACAGCTTCCGAAATTAAATGAATCTATAATCAAATTAGCCAAAGATTTAAATGGAAATGACAAAGAAGAAACGGCAAAAAACATAGAGAAGTTTTTAAAAAGTTATACATACTCATTACAAAACCTATCTGTTAGCCAAGACCCTATTTATGACTTTCTGTTTGTAAAAAAGCAAGGAAACTGTGAATATTTTGCATCATCAATGGTTATACTGCTTAGGTTAAACGGCATACCTGCAAGGCTTGTAGGTGGTTATAAGACAGCTACTTACAACCAAACAGCCAACTACTACATAGTTAAACAAAAAGATGTACACGTTTGGGCTGAAGCATACATAAACAAGCATTGGATAAGATTTGACCCTACACCGGCAGCAAGAAATGCAATCATAGAAAGAGAGAAAAAGCTAAACAAATTTAAACTTTGGCTTGATACTATAAATTACTACTACACAACCTTTATCGTAAACTATGATTTTTCTAAGCAAGTTGAACTTTTCAATAAAGTTAAAAAAAGCTTTTCTAATATTAGAGACTCTAAAAAGATAGAGTTTAACTTTAACAAAAACTATCTCATTTTTACAATAATTTTGCTATTGGCAGGCTATTTAATATTTTTATCTATCAAATACTTAAAACAACCTTATGAAAAAAGATTGCTAAATATATTAAATAAAAGATTAAAAAAGTATGGCTATGAAAGAAAGGGAAACGAAGGATTGGAAGAGTTTATCTCAAGAGTAGAGAATGCAGAGCTTAAGCAAAAACTTTTAACATTTGCAAGAGAGCTTGAAAGTTATGTATATAAAGATAAAAAATTAAGCAAGGCTGATTATGAGAGATTAAAAAAGATGATAGAAAAATTATAATTTTACCAATCACTACTGCTTGAACTACTCCAAGAATCCCAAGAGGAGCTATCCCATGAGCTGTCCCAAGAACTCCAAGATGAGCTAAAAGAGTCATCAAAACTTGAACTTGAAAAAGAACTTTCGCAAATTGTATCATGGTAAATATTCCCGGGTAGACAAGCATAAGCAGGGTCTGTAAGATAGTCTGAAGAGTTTGAATTTAAATAATCGTCACTACCTGAAATTAAAGATGAGCTTTTTGAAGAGTCTGAATTATCGTCTGATACCAGTCTGATGAGTAATCGGTAAGATGATAAAAATTTCTTGAATCATCGTAAGAATAAAAAGAATCGGATGATACAGTACTATCAGATGATGTGATACCTTTAACTATTAAAGCTACTAAAATTAATATGAATAATCCGATTATAGTGAATAAAGGTGTTAAATCCATCTCAGCCACCTCCCTTTAACTTTTTACCAAAAGCTATCATCTCCATATGTAGGGCGAGAAATTCAATAAAATTGTGAGATTCTTCCCACGGCTGCAGAATGACAAATAAGGCGACTATAAACGTATGATGTGTAAGGGCAATTCATGAATTGCCCCTACCCTTACCTTGTCATCCTGAGGCCGCAAGGCCGAAGGATCTCCTTTTAAATTCTATAAAGATCGCTTATTTCTCACCAGGGTATTTTAACCAGGAGCTATCATCTCCGCTGTCCCACGAATTCCAAGAATAACCATTATCGTCATAGTTGTTATTGTCATAGTTATCATCCCATGAGCTACTACATGAAGAGTCTGAGTTATCAGAGCCTGTATCGTCACAGCTTGAAAAAATATTATAAATTACATCGTTATCACATTTATTACAGTCATCATTCAATATTAAATCATGAAGATGTTCTGCAAGTGCTGTGTCAGGTTCACGAGGATAATAGTAGTTGTAATAATTTCTACCAAAAAGCATTCCTGATCCAACCATTCCCAAGCCTGCCGCAGTTCCAATTAATCCGGCTTTTGCTATGTCGTTTAATATATCTGAATTATTCTGTGGCGGTGTATTCTGTGAAATATTTTGCGTAGTTGATGTATGTTGTGGAATATCTTGTGGTGGTTGCATATTAGAAGCTACATTTCTATTAGGCTCAATAACTCCAACTTTTCTAATCATTAAAATTAAAGCTATCAATGCGATTAAACCAATTATTAGCTCCATTTTAATTTTTCCCTCCTTTTTATAAATTTAAATTGTCTTCTTAATTTTGTAAACAGTTTTTTATAAAAAATCTGACTTTTTAGACTGACTTTAAAGTTGTCTTTATAACCTGCACGGTTCAGATATAACGAAGAAGGAGATGAAAAGAGAAAAAAAGTGATTTGGACTTTATAACCCACACGGTTCAGATGTAACCCAGAGAAGATTATGAAGAAATTGTTGAGAAAATAAAGACTTTATAACCCACACGGTTCAGATGTAACCAGGCACAAACGTAGTTTATGCGGGCGATGTATCAAGCCTTTATAACCCACACGGTTCAGATGTAACCCAGATATTGGTGAATATGTCATTGTAGCTTTTGATGCTTTATAACCCACACGGTTCAGATGTAACCCGTCAACTTTTAACTCAAAAGTAAATTCGTAAAAACCTTATTCAATTAACAATGTATAAAACATTATACCAAATTTTAAAAAAATCCGCAAGTTGATGTATAGGTCATACCAGTTTGGGAAAATTCCGGTTTTCTTGAATTTATAATATCACAAAAGTATGCAATAGGTGATTTTTTGTTTAAACTATGATGAGGTCTTTCTATGTTATACCATAGCATATACTCCATCATTTTTTTATTAAACTCATAAACATCTTTTAATTCATAATCTTCGTAGTACATGATAAATTCATCCTGTAATGTCCTATTCATTCTCTCTACATATGCTTGTCCTTTTGGATATCTTGGATAGTTAAAATAATGTTTTATATCTTTTTTCTTTAATGCCTTGCTAAACTCACCCAAGAATTCACTGCCATTATCTGTTTGTATACCTTTTATCTCAAATGGTATTGCTTTTATTAATTTCTCTAAAAAGTCCTTTGCGTTTTTACTGTTTAGCCTGTCATATGCAAAAGTAAAAGAGATTCTTGTTTTTACATCCTTGGCTACAAATATATAAACTTTTCTACCATTTACATATTCATGCTTTGTATCTATTTGTACCAATTCTCCTGGTTTTGTTGGTTTTTTGTCTTTATATCTATCTTTCTTTGTTTTCTTTTTATCTTCTTTCACTATTAGCTTTCCAGTTCTTCCGTTGATTGTGATTCTTTGCCTGGCGTACTCATGATTTAACTTCCTTTCCTCTTTAAGCATTTTTATTATATTTCCAATTGAACTTGCAGATATCGTAGGAATATTGTGCTGCTTGCAGAGTTTATCAAGTAAAACCTTTATTTTTTCTTTCCCAAGCTTAGGATGTTTCTTTCTTATTTCTAAAACTAATTGTTTATGTTTTTCTGTTATTTTTTGTAATTTTTCTAATTTCATTCCTTTTTTGATATATAACGATTTTTAAGAGATACAGGATTGTTATTACTGCTTTCATACTCTTTAATCCATCTGTATATGGTAGATTTTGATACACCAAAAGCTTCAACTGCAACCTTCACTGAATGTTTTAAAGCAAATTCTACTACTTGCAATCTAAAGATTATTTCTGGATGTTTTTCCATAACATCATCTAATTCTTTTACTTGTTTTAAAAGCTTTCTTTCAAGTGTATTAATTCTCTGAATGTAGGTAGATGTTCCTACTTTCTTTCTCATCTTTATCCCCCGATTTTCATAATTTTAAATTCTTATATTATATTTTCCCATATTTCTTTTAGCTTATACAGCGAAAAATTAAGACTGTTTAAGGATTCTTGTAAACTTACCTTTACGCCATCCTGAACGTAGTGAAGGATCTCATTTTTTAATGTTTTTTGTAAACATGAGATTCTTCGCCGGCTGCAGAATGACAGTGTGGATTTTTGAAACACTCTAAGCAGAAAAATAATATCTAAAAACACGCACCTGCTGGGCATTGTTTGTTAATGTGTGCTATAAATTCATCTTTGAATTTTCTTAAAGCATCCATTAATGCGTTTGGTGCAGAGTATCCAAGACCACATATGGAGCCAACTGGTATGTTTCTTCCCAAGTGTTCAAGATATTGCAAATCTTTTTCTGTTGCTATTCCTTCCTGAAATTTTTTAAGAATGTTTAAAAGTTCATAAGTTCCAATTCTGCAAGGTGTACATTTCCCACAGCTTTCATGATGAAAAAATTCAGCTATTACAATCAAACTATCTATGATACAATCGTCTTCTGCAAGAACTATAGTTGTTCCTGTGCCACCAAAACCTTTCGGAGAGTAGTCCATTGGAATGTCAAGGTCTCTTTCAGAGTATACGCCAAGTGCTCCTGCAAAAACAGCTTTAAATTTTTTTCCATCTTTCATTCCACCGGCTATATCAATCAACTCTCTAAGTGTAATATCCATCGTAAGCTCATAAACACCGGGTTTATTTACTTTTCCGCTAATTGGAAATAATTTTGGTCCATAATATCCGGCTGGTCCTATGTTCATATAATAGCTCTCATAAGTTATGATGATAGGAATGTTTGCCAATGTTTCAACGTTATTTACAACAGTAGGCTTTCCAAAAAGTCCTTCTGAAACTGGATAAGGTGGTTTTAATCTTGGATGTCCTCTTTTTCCTTCTAAGCTTTCTATTAATGCTGTTTCTTCTCCGCAGATATATGCTCCTGCCCCTCTGTAAACGCTTATATCAAAAGAAAAATCTGTTCCAAGTATATTTTTACCAAGAAAACCTCTTTCTCTTGCCTCTTTTATCGCATTTTCAAGGATTTTTGCCCCTGCCGGATATTCTCCTCTTATATAAATAAATCCTCTTTCTGCACCGATGGCATAGGCTGAAATAATCATACCTTCTATCAAAAGATGTGGGTCTCTTTCTATGATTATTCTATCTTTAAACGTTCCTGGCTCGCTTTCGTCAGCATTACAAACTAAATATCTTGGCTTTGGATTTGATATAGCAAAACGCCATTTTCTACCTGTTGGAAATCCTGCTCCACCTCTTCCTCTAAGTGTGCTTTCTTCTACAAGGACAATAATATCTTCCGGTGTAAATCTATTTAAAGCTTTTTTTAGTGCAGAGTATCCGCCAGTTGTAATATACTCTTCTATGTCCACAGTTCTTGGTTCCTTACATCTTCTAAGGAGTAAGTTTACGCTGCTGTATGTATGAAAATTAGGTATATTTGGATAGGATTTCATTCAACTTTTCCTCTGTAATCTTTGTTCCATCGTATAAATCATCATCTATCATAAATGCTGGTGCAACGCTACATGCACCTATACACTCAACAGTTTCTATGTAAAATCTACCGTTTTTACTTTCTTGATTTCTTTCTTCACATGTTAGTTTTTCAAAAAGTTCTATAAGTTTTTTACATCCCATGATATGGCAAGGCAGATTTTTGCAAACTCTAATATGATGCCTTGCATTTCTTTTAACTCTAAACATATCATAAAAACTAACGATTCTTTCAATCTGATTTAAAGGAACTTCAAGATAGTTGGAAAGCTCTAACATATGGTCTAAGCTTATGTCTCTAGACTTAGAGTATATCAAATGCAGTGCTTGTATGATAACCTGCTCTTTTGTCAAAAATTCTTTTTTATACTCTTCAATCTTATTTATAATTTCCGGTGTTAAGTATGTATATTCCAAGCTGTTTCCTCAAAATTAATAAAACACTGTTTTATTATATCAAATTTTTCAGCTTATTATAAACTTCTTGGGGAGAGATGGATGTTAAACATTCAAAAGTTTTATACTTACAGCTGTTTTGTCCGTGAAGCGAACAAGGCTGACATGGTAGATTTTTAAAGATATAATCTCCTTCATCTTTTAATGGTGCAAATCCAAAGTATGGATGAGTTGAGCCGTATATCATCAAAACTTTAATGCCAACAGCTCTTGACATATGGGCTATGGCTGAGTCGTTGCTTATAGTTGCCAATCCTTGTGATATTACAGTAATGGTTTCTCTTAAGGTTATTTTTCCTCTTAAATCTAAAACTTCTTTTGGATAGATGCTTTTATCCATCTCTAAATCTTCTTTAGAACCAACCAAAACAACATTAAATCCATTTTCAAGTAAAATCTCAGATAACTCTTTGTAGTACGGATAAACCTTACTTTTATACCTTGCACCTGTTCCAAGAGATATAAATTTTTGTGGCAAAAAGGTTTTTACTTTTTCAACTTCTTGGTTTGTGATAATTACTTTTGGTCTGTAATTTAAATTTTCTATACCAAGTTTTTTTAGTGGCTCAAGATATACTTTTAAAACATTGAAGTTTGGGTCTAAAATCTTTAATCTTCTTTTTAAAGACTGTTTTTTATATCTTAGAATTTTTGGATTGTATCTCAGCTTTAAGAAAAACCCAATCAAATAAGACCGTAGGTTAGAATGCAGGTCTAAAACATAATCGTATTTATCTAAGGATTTGGTAAAACTGTAAATATCTGAGATGCTTTTAAGTCTTGATTTATCGACAGCAATCAGATTTTTTATTCTATAGTCTTTTTCAAACACATCGCTAAATGGTTTAAACGTCAAAAAATCTACATTGTAATCTTTTTCATATAAAGGGTCTAAAACGACAGAAGATAGGATAACATCTCCAAGAGATGAAAATCTTATCACTAAAATTTTTTTTAAATCATTGTTTTTAATCTTTCAATCTCCTGTTTAAACTCTTCTACCATTGTTGGGTGGTTATACTTTCTTGCCTTTTCTATTCCTCTTTCGTATGTCTCTATAGCCTGCTCAATATCTCCAATGTTTATGTAGCATTGTGCCAACGTTCTGTATGCTGCTCCTTGGTCTTCGTACAAACTTAGATATTTTTTAAAGTATACAATAGCATCTTCATATAAACCTTGTTTGTATAACTCTAACGCTAATCCGTATAATCCAAGTGGATTATTTGGGTCTTTTTCTAATGCCTTTTTTAACTGCTCTATTCTGTCCATTTTGCTTCCTCGCTTATTTTAATGTATGGTTTTATTTTATCAAAGTTCTTTACCCATTTTAACTGATTTATATCTGTATAACCGCCTCTTATCTTTCTGTCTTTAATTATAAGCTCGGCTGTTTTTTCTCCGATGTAAGGAATTCTTTGAAGAGTGATAATGTCTGCGGTGTTTATATCTATTTTTAAATCATTTTCTGTAAACTTTGGCTTTGGATTTATGTTAATAGATTTTAAAGTAAATAGGAATAAAATTAACAATCCGATTATTAAGCTTTGGAATGATAAAAGCTCTTGGTTTATTTTCATAGTGCTTCTCTGCCTGTGATTGAAAATTCAAGTCCAAGCTGTTTTTCTATAAACTCAAAATCTGATGATGTAATTCTAACTTCGTTGTCAACTTTTTTAAGCTTAAAGGGATAGTTGTAGCCTAAGTAGTCCATATCTGCTAAGTAGTCTAATATATCCTCTTTTCTTATTGTTCCAAAATCTGGATTTTGATAAACTTCTATAAGATTTATAGCATTTTTTAAAGTATATTTTGCATAAAAAGACTCGATGTTTAGCTCATATAAAAAGCTAAAGATTTTATCATCTATTAGCTGAAGTTCTCCAAGGCTTGTTTTTAGTTTTTCTAAGTTCTGCTCAACGCTTTCAGAATATCCAAGTTCGTTAATGTAGTTTAAAAATAACTTTATGTCCGGCAGAGAATGATTTAACATGTCTGTTCCGGTGGAAGTTTTAGCCAATCCTATGATTAATGGTTTATGTTCTAATTTGAAAATGTTGTAAAGTGTAAAGAGATATTCATAATATGCAAATTTTGAGACTATGGCTTCTATATAATCTTTTCTTGGACTTTCTAACTTTGTAAAAATTGATTTGATAATATCATCTCTTAAAAAATACAAATCTGTTTCTTTTATTTTTTCTAAGTTTTCTTTAAAAAGCTCGTTAACGATAGTGTTAATTTGACTTTCTACTTCATTATCGGTAAACCAATTAGAAAGTGGAAATGGTATGATAAATCTTGATGTAATGGTTCCGTCAAAGATTATAAAATCTGGTTTTTCTTTTTTAGCAAGGTAAAGCAATGCTTTTGCTTCACACAAAAACATAAAAAGAGTTGCTAAGGTTTTAACATGCTCTGTTTTTTTAATTACAGTTGGAAATATATCTCCAATTGTAAAACTGCTTATATTTTCACTATTTAGATTTGTATTTTCTGCATACCCGGCAAATACGATTAGACTAAAGCCTAAGTAAGATTTTTGATAAAAAGACCCATCGGCTGCTAAATGATGAATTGGTTTAGGATTTGGATTGTATGCTGTCCATTTTGATTTTATCTCTTCTTCGTTGATTTTTTCTATATTTTGTTGTAAATACTCTCTAATTTTATCTTTCTTTTTTAAGATTTTTTCTAAAAGTTCAACTCTCATCTTTAGTGTCCTTGATTGGTATTTGAATGGCTTTATTTATTTTACATAAAAAATAAGCCTGTGTATAGGGAGGGCGTTCTGAAATTTTTTAAGTTGTAGAGTGTTTACGTAGGTATAACTTTACCTTTGCCAGTTATCCTGAGGACTTTAGTCTGAAGGATCTCCTCTTTTAAAAAATGAGAAAATAAGAAGTAATAGGTAAGAAAGGGAGGAGATTCTTCGCCAGCTGCAGAATGACGATCAAAAGGTTAATTAATTTTTAGACTTAGTTAAAAATTTGGAACATCCTCCTTAACTCTCACTTCTCACCCGACGTATTTACAAAACTATTTTTGGCTTTAAAATACAGTCTTTTATCTCTCCTATTCCTATCAGCTCGTGGTTTTCATTTAAAACCTTTATATCTTTTGATTCTATACAGTCAACTTTTATTTTTTGTCCATGTTTAAATCTTTTTTCATAATCTTGATTTAGTTTAATTTCCGGTAAGAAGTATAACGCATCTTTTAGGCTGATTAGCTTTATCTCGTTTGGATTTTTCTTTAATATTTCTTCAAAAGATAAAGCATCTTTTAAATCAAACTGTCCTATTTTAGTTCTAACTAAATCTGTCATGTAAGCTCCGCAGTCTGCTTTGTCTCCAATATCCTTTATCAAGCTTCTAATATAAGTACCTGAAGAACAGTCAACTTTTATTTTAAAGTATGGTAGATTTATCTCTAAGATTTCTATGCCGTATATTTTTATTAATACAGGTTTTAGCTGAACTTCTACTCCTTTTTTTGCAAGTTTATAAGCCCTTGTTCCACCTATCCTTTTTGACGAATACGGCGGCGGTGTCTGATAGTATTCTCCTACAAAAGAAAAAATTATCTCTTTTAACTTTTCTTCATCAATCTCAACAGGTTTTGTTTGTATAATTTTGCCTTGGCTATCGTATGTGTCTGTAATTTCTCCAAGTTTTCCCTCTGCTATGTACTGCTTATCAAGTTTTTGTAAATACTGAGTTATTTTTGTCCCTTGCCCTACTGTTAAAACCATCAAGCCCGATGCTGCATAATCAAGTGTGCCTGTGTGACCCATTTTTTCATTAAGATGTTTCTTTATCTTTATCACCAAATCGTTTGAAGTTATAAACTTTGGTTTATTTACTAAAAGTATTCCATCCATCTTTCAAGATCTCTCCTATTAAGTATAACGAACCTGTGATTAATATTATTGTATCTTTATCTACACTGTTTTTAAGCTCTTTAACTGCCTCTAAATGATTTTCTTTTACATTTTCAATGCCAAGATTTTTAAAATCTTCTGCTGTCATTGCTCTAGAAAATGGCATAACTGTAGCTATGTAGAAATCACTATTTTGCTTGATTATATTTATCATTTTTTCTGTGTCTTTGTCTTTCATGAATGAGAAGATAGTGAAAATCTTTTTATTTGGAAAGATTTCCTTTATTTCTTGAAATGTTTTTATAAGCCCCTCTTCGTTATGTGCTCCGTCAATTATGATAAAAGGATTTTTGCTAATAATTTCCATCCTTCCTTTCCATTTTGTATTGTAGAGTGCTTTTCTTATTATGTTTTCAACAACCGGTTGGTTGTTCTTGTCTAAAAATAGCAGGAAAGTTGTTAGCGCTAAGCTTGAATTTTCTATCTGTCTTTTTCCAAGCATTGATATTTCTAAATTTTCAAAGATATGCTCTTTAAATTTGTAGTTGTATTTATTAAAATCTATCTCTTTAACAAAGTAATCTATATCTTTGATGTAATACTCTTTTATCTTTCTTTCTTTAAGCCAATGGATAATTTCTGGTTGGTTTCTTCCTATTACAGCTGGTTTATCTTGCCTTGTAATGCCTGTTTTTTCATAGGCTATATCTAAAAGTGTGTTTCCGAGCATGTGCATATGGTCAAAGGATACATTTGTAATAACTGAAGTCTCCGGCTCTAAAACATTTGTCGAGTCCCACCTTCCACCAAGACCAACCTCTACAACCGCAATATCCACCTTTTTATCAGAAAAGTATTTAAAAGCTAAAAGTGTGCATGCTTCAAAATATGTAAGATTGTATTTTTCTATGATTGGTTTTAATTCATTGATGTAATTTTGTAATTTTTTATCGTCAATCTCCTTTCTGTCTATCTGCCATCTTTCGTTTTCTCTTATCAGATGCGGAGATGTAAACAGTCCTGTTTTGTAGCCATAGTGTCTAAGTAAACTCTCCAAGTATGCTGATGTTGAACCTTTGCCGTTAGTCCCTGCTACAAGAATAGATTTAAAATTTTTCTCCGGATTATTAAGTTCTTTTAACGCTGACCTTATTCTTTCTAATCCTGGCTCGATGTTAAATGCTTTTTTTTGAAAAAGGTCATACAGGTTTTGCATATCTTTTCTTCATATAAAAAAATAAAGCTATTCCTGATAACACCATTGATAAAGTGATTATCTGATTCCAAGTTAAACCAATGTATGGCAAAGGTGGTGTTACTCCACGCCAAAATTCTAATAAGAATCTTAAAAATCCATAAAGTATAAGATATAAAGATAAAATCTGTCCGTCAAAAGTTTTTTTTCTGTATGTGAAAAATAAAATGGCAAAGATTAAGAGATTTCCTATTGCTTCCGCCGGCTGAGTTGGATAAAGTGGTATGCCTTTTGGTGCTAAACAGTGTGGATCATTTGGAAAAATGATTGCAATATCTCTTAATGGTGAATCCGGTGGAACTGGTTTTCCATAGCAACAACCTGCAGATGTACATCCAAGCCTTCCAAAAAAGTGTCCTATTGGTATAGAAACACCCGCCACATCACCAAGCTTTAGTATTGATATGTTTTTATATTTTAAATACAATATAGCTGCTGCTAAACCACCTAAAAAACCGCCAAACCAATCAATTCCACCATTCCAAATTGCGAAAAAATCTAAAAATGAAGTAAAATCTTCACTGTGCTCTATTATATAAGCAATTCTTGCTCCTATAATACCACCTAAGACTATAAAAATAAAAGCATTTTCATAATCTTTCTCATTTATACCTTCTTTTTTAGCATGATAAAGTCCAACATAAAAACCAACTATAAGGCCAATAGCTGTCAAAACGCCGTATGTATGTATAGTGATACCACCAATACTGATTAAGTCTGGAAACATAATCTCTCCTTAAGCTTTTTCAAGCTCTTTCAAAGATTTTAAGTATTTATCTAACACAAGCTTTCTTTTTAATGGTGAAAGATAATTTATAAATGGGATACCGTTTAGATGGTCTATCTCATGCTGAAGTACGATGGCTAAAAACTCCGAGCTTTCTATTTCTACATCTTCACCTTTTTCATTTTTGCCAACTACTTTAACCCTTTTCGCTCTTGGGATTGTAATTTGAACACCTGGAAAGCTTAAACACCCTTCTGTTGATTGGACTTCTCCTTCTTTTTCGACAATTTTTGGATTTATCAAAACCATCTTTACCGGTGGTTCTGCTTCTTCTTCGCTTCTTTTTTCTCTTAAAGATGTATCGATAACTAAAATTTGATATGGAATGCCAATTTGATTTGCAGCAAGTCCAACGCCTTCTTCTTTATACATAAATTCCCACATTTTATTTATATACTCTTGTAATCTTTCATCAAAAAAATCTACTTCTTTTGTTGGCTCTTTTAAAATTGGATCTGGCCATGTTCTGATTTTATAATCCATTTTTAACTCCTTTAAACGCATATTTCCATTTTTCTTTTTAAATTAACAACATTCTCTTTAATATTTCCTTTAAATACAGCATTTCCGGCTACAAAAATATTTACTCCAAGCATAGATAAATAGTTTATATTATCTTGATTAACTCCGCCGTCTATTTCGATTAATATATCTGTTCTGTTTGTCTCTTCCATCAGTAGTTTTAATTTTTTAACCTTTTCTGCTGTTTGTGGAATAAACTTTTGACCACCAAAACCTGGATTAACTGACATAATAAGAACATAATCTATGTAATAAATAATTTCTTCTAAAGTGTTTACAGGTGTTGCTGGATTTAAAACTACTCCGGCTTTTACATCGTTAGATTTAATCATATCAACAACTCTATGGGCATGTATGGTTGCATCCATGTGAAAAGAGATCATATTTACTCCCGCTTTTATAAAATCTGGTATGTATTTTTCCGGCTCAACTATCATGAGATGTGCATCAAATGGTAGGTCTGTTATTTTCCTGATAGATTCAACCACCGGTGGTCCAAATGTTATGTTTGGAACGTAGCGACCATCCATTATATCTAAATGAATTATATCAGCTCCTGCTTCTTCTACTTCTTTTATTTGCTGTCCAAGGATAGAAAAATCAGCAGATAAAATAGATGGTGCCAATAGTTTCATACAGTTTTCTCCTTTTTTGCCTGTAGTTTCATCTTTAAACTGCAATATGAACAAATTCTATTCATAGACGGCTCTCCGCAGATTTCACACCTTCCAAGCTCTACTTTTTCTTCATAACTTTGAAGGATTGGATACATTTTTCTTAAAAATTCTGAATAAAATCTTAATTTTGTGCCTGGACTTTTTTCTTCAAGCTGTGATAAAAATAACTTATAGTCAATAGAAGTTGCTCCTACTGAGTATGGACATTCTTCTTCTATATACTCAATGCCTGATAAAATAGCATACATGGCACTTTCTTTCTCTGATATTTTACATAAAGGCTTTACTTTTCTTATAAATCCGTTTTCTTCTTTTAATACAGGATACTGTCTTTTTAGGTATTCAACGCTCCAATTTAAAGTGTTAGAAAACAAAACTGCTGCTTCATCATCTAAGTTGTGTCCTGTTGCTATTATGTCATATCCAAGCTCTTTGGCTTTTTTGTTCATAAAGTATCTTTTGATCGTTCCACAGATGGAGCAGGCTGGTCTGTTGTCGTATGTTTTCATCTCCGGAATGGTTGCTATCTCATCTTTAAGCTCAACAATATGAAGAGTTTTTCCTATCTTTTCTGCGAATTTTAAAGCCAATTCCTTAGACTTTTGAGAATAATCTCCTATTCCAAGATTTATATAAAAACCATCTACGTTGTATCCAAGCTTTGCAAGAGCATTCCATAAAGACAAACTATCTTTACCACCTGATACAGCTACTAAGATTTTACTGTTTTTATCAAACATTTTAAATTCTTTGATTGTTTTCTCAACTCTGTTGTCAAACCATTCTGAATAGTGGTCTTTACAGAATGCTAATCTATGCTGTGGAAGATAAACCTGTGCTTTTTTATCACATTTATAACATTTTCTCAAAACTTTCCTCCAGAAATTGCGTTAATAACTTTAACTTTGTCCGACGGTGTTATATACTCATCTAAATCAACTATTTCATCGTTTTTGACTACAAATGCATAATCTCTTGATAGATTTAACTTTTTTAGAATATCTTTTGCTTTTACTTTACTGCTTTCAAACTCAAGCTCTATTTTGTTGTTTCTATACTCAACTGTTATTTTCAAGTTTTAAAGCTCCTACTCATGATTTTTAAAATAATTTATTATAACTTAATATACCTTGGGGTGAAAAATTAGTGGTTTTTATAAAATTTAAAAAGGAGATCCTTCGGACTTACGTCCTCAGGATGACAGCGAAAGGTTGAATGATAAGCATAAAGGAAAGGTAGCCTCAGATGTCATTCTGAGCGAAGCGAAGAATCTCTTACTTCTACCCAATTTCTCACTCAAGGTATATTTTTAAATTCTTATATTATATTATCCCATACTTCTTTTAGCTTATACACTCTAAAATTTAAGTCCTGATATAAACTACATGGGTATGTGTTAAAATATTATTAAAACTTTCTTGGAGGAATTGATTGATTAAAGAAAGACTTTTTACACCCGGACCTGTGCCACTTCCACCGCAAGTTATCAAAGCATTAGGACAGCAAATAATCCACCATAGAACACCAGAGTTTACAAATATATTTTTACAAACAAGAGAAAAACTTCAAAAACTTTTTAATACACAAAGAGATGTTTTAATGTTTGCCTCTTCTGGAACTGGAGCAATGGAGGCATCTATCGTTAACTTTTTCAATGAAGGAGATAAAGTTTTAGTTATAAATGCTGGAAAGTTTGGGGAACGATGGAGAGACTTAGGAAATACATTTGGTTTAAATGTTATAGACTATCAAATCCAATGGGGTAAAACTTACGATAAAGAAGAGCTAAAAAAAATAGTAGAAAAAAATCCAGACATAAAAGGAATTTTGGTTCAGCATTCAGAAACATCAACAGCAACAGTCCATGACCTAAAATTTTTAGCACAGGTTAGCAATTCATTAGAAGACTGTTTATTGGTAGTTGACGGAATTACTTCTGTAGGTGTTTATAAAGTATATCCTGAAGAGATAGGGGTTGATATTCTTATAACAGGTAGTCAAAAAGCACTAATGCTTCCACCGGGTTTATCTGTTTTATACTACAGTGAAAAAGCAGAAAAAAGACTTGAAAGTAGCAAATTACCAAAATATTACTTCTCTGTAAAAGCAGAAAGCAAAAAACAAGCAAAAGGACAAACAGCTTACACGCCTGCTATAAATCTTATCATTGCTTTAAATGAAAGCTTAGATTTAATCTTAAATGAAGGTTTAGATAATTTAGAGAAAAGACATCACATACTTGCAGAGATGACAAGACAAGGATTACAAGAGATTGGATTAAAGCTTCTTTCAGAAAGCCCTTCAAACTCTGCAACTGCTGTATTTACACCGGAAGGTTTAGATGCTGATGTATTTAGAAAAGAGCTTTTAAAAATAGGAATCAGAGTTGCAGGTGGACAAGACCATCTAAAAGGAAAGATTTTTAGAGTGGCACATATGGGATACTTTGATTATCTTGACATAATAGAAGTTATCGCAGCTGTTGAAATTACACTAAATAAAATGGGCTACAAAGTAGAGCTTGGAAAAGGTGTTAGAAAAGCACAGGAAGTTTATTTAAATAACATATAACAAGGAGCTAACAAAGTGGTAAGAATTATTTTTGTTAGACATGCAGAAAGTTTATGGAATCCAATAGGAAGATATCAAGGAAGATTAGACCCAGAGCTTAGCGAAAGAGGACATAACCAAGCAAAATTGATAGCAAATGCTTTAAAAAAATACAATCCAACAGTTTTATACTCAAGTCCATTAAAAAGAACTTACCAAACAGCTGAGTATATAAGCAAAGAGTTAAACCTGCCAATCGTCAAAAATGAAGATATAATAGAAATAGACCATGGAGATTGGTCTGGATTGTTGGTTGAAGAAGTAAAAGAAAAATATCCGGAAATGTTTAGACAATGGCTTTTTGAGCCACATTTAGTCAAATTTCCAAATGGTGAATCTTTAGAGGATGTATTTAACAGAGTAAAAAAATTCTTAAAATATGCATTAGAAAAACATGAAAATCAGACGATTGTAGTCGTATCTCACACTGTACCAATTAGAGCAAGTCTTACGGCCGGATTAAATTTAGATATGGATAAGTTTTGGATTTTTGGATGCGATAATGCTTCCTACTCAATTTTAGATTACGACACAGTAAGACCTATACTCTACAAGCTTAATAATACTTATTATCTTGGAGATTACTTCGTTCCAGCATTAGATGCACTTTAAAAAGAGAGGATTTAAGATTTGAAAATAGACTTACCAAAAGGCGTAAGGACTTTTAATCCAAAAGAAAGTTTCATCTTAAGCTGGATTGAAAAAAATATAGAAGATAATTTTAAGCTTTGGGGGTATGAAAAAGTAATACTTCCGCTTCTTGAATACTATGATGCACATAAAAACGTTTTAAATGAAGAAATACTCAAAAATACTTTTAGATTAGTAGATAGATACGAAGGTGAAACCTTAATTCTGAGACCGGACTTTACAGTTCAGATTGCAAGATACATAGCTTCCTTGCAAGAAAAAGAATTTCCAATCAGACTTTACTACACTGGGGATGTTTTTCGGTACGTAGTTCCAAAAGGTGACAATCTTTATGAAAAAAAACAGATAGGTGTAGAGCTAATAGGCGTTGATAAGATAGAAGCGGACGCAGAAATAATAGCCATTGCTATCTCATCTTTAAAAAAACTTTCCATAGAAAATTTTCAGATTGATGTAAACAACGTAAAGATATTTAAAGCGATCACGAAAATCCTAAACCTTTCGCAAAACCAAACAAAAGAGTTGTTTTTATGTCTAAAAAATCGAGAAATCTATAATATACAAGCATTTTTAAAAGATTTTGATGTAAATAACAAGATAAAAGGTTTTATCTTAAACCTACCAAAATTAAACATAAAAGCTGATAAACTCAAAGAGTTAGCAGAGGAATATGAAGACATAGAAGATATTTCAAATGCTTTAAAAGAATTGATAGTAATTTATGAAATACTTAAGGAATACCAGCTTGATGAGTACATAGTTTTTGACCTTTGTGAGCCAAGAGAGTTTAGCTACTATACCGGAATCGTTTTTGAAATCTTTATTAAAGACTTTCCAAAGATAATTGGATACGGTGGAAGATATGATAATCTTTTAAGCAACTATAACGGCAGTCATCCAGCCACAGGTTTTGCTTTTGATTTGTTAGCTATTTATGACTATATCACAAAGACAACGGAAATAAAAAATGAAAAAGACTTTTACATAATTGACACAACGGAAGATAAAAAACTTGCGTATAATATAGCTAAAAACTTAAGAACAAAAGGATATACGGTAGCAAGGGATATAATAAAAAGAGATATTGATTTATCAATAGATTTCGCCTTTAGAAATGGATACAAAAACGTAATTTTAATTACAGTTGAAAATTCAGAAAAAAAGGTATATATTTTAAAGGACAAAAATAAAAAAGAAGAAGCAAGCTTAGAGGAGATTCTTAAGTAAAGACGGGGAAATAATAAAGTTCGTCTGTATTTAAGAATTGCCATATAGTACCAAAAGGTACTAAATATTTTTTTAAGGAGTTTCAGTATGGAAGTAGGAGACAGAAAGGTAGTTTCTTTTGAGTACACACTCAAAGACAAAGAAACCGGAGAAGTGATTGATGCAAGCGCAGGACAACCACTAACGTTTTTAACTGGTGTAGGAGAGATAATCCCAGGTCTTGAAAGCAGAATGTATGGCATGAAAGAGGGAGAAAAAAGAACGATTGAAGTTTTAGCAGAAGAAGCTTATGGTCCATCAGACCCTAACTTAATCCAAAAAGTTCCAAGAGAATACTTCCAAGGTATTCAACTTGAGAGAGGTTTGCCACTCCAAGCTCAAACACCAGAAGGTCAAATCATCAATATGGTAGTTGTAGATTTTGATGATAACACTGTTACTGTAGATTTAAACCATCCATTAGCTGGTGTAGACCTTGTATTTGAAGTAGAAGTTGTTAATGTAAGAGAAGCAACACCGGATGAAATTTTACACGGACACGCTCACGGAGCAGGTGGTCATCATCACTAAATGTGAATAAGTGAGGAAGTGAGAAGTATTTAAAATCTCAGCTCGAAGGTGTTCTAAAATTTTTGCAAGTTTACCTTTTTTGTCATCCTGAGGACGTAGGTCCGAAGGATCTCTTTTTAAAAAACGGGGGAAAAAAGAGATTCTTCGCCGGCTGTAGAATGACAATGTTGATTTTTGTAAGCAGCCTTATCTAACTTTCTATCTCTCACTATATTCCAAAAGCCTTAAAATTGTAACTATACCAATGGCTACAATCCAAAAGAAAACAACAAATAAAACTGTAAATTCTAAGCTAAGAAAAAATATTTTTAGTATTAGAAATAACAAATATGGGATCGCAACTATTGAAATAATAAAAACAACAGCCGTTAAAATAAAAACAAAAAATGCTATAAGATAATTCTTTAAAGTTAATTTTTTAGTCGTAAACTCTGACATGGTTATACAGCGTGTCTCTCTCTACAGGAATTTTTCCGGCTTCTTTAATAAGTCTTATTAATTTTTCTTTTTGCTGCTGGGTAGGAGATTTTGCACCTGCAAAGTGGGCTATCTTCTCTTCCATTACAGTTCCATCCATATCATCAGCTCCAAAGTTTAAGGCTATCTGAGCCGTTTTTTCTCCTATCATAACCCAGTAAGCCTTTATATGTGAGATATTGTCTAAAAACAGTCTTGCAACCGCAATTGTTTTTAAATCATCAATACCTGTAGTGTAATCACTTACCGGTAAATCATTGTTTTCAGGTTGATATGCAAGAGGTATAAAGCAGGTAAAACCGCCTGTTTCGTCTTGGAGCTGCCTTATTTTTTCCATATGGTCAACTCTATCTTTATAATTTTCTACATGTCCGTACAGCATTGTTGTTGTAGAATGTAATCCAAGCCTATGAGCTATTTTATGAATTTCTAAATATTTTTTGTATCCTAATTTTTTAGGTGCAATAATTCTTCTTACATCTGGAGAAAAAATTTCTGCCCCGCCACCCGGAAGGCTACCAAGTCCGGCTTCTTTAAGTTTTATTAAAACTTCTTCATAGTTTAAACCGGATAATTTAGAAAAATAATCTATCTCAACAGCAGTAAACGCCTTTATATGTAGTCTTGGAAAACTCTTCTTTATCAACGACACTATATTCAAGTATTTTTCAAAATCCCAATCTGGATGAAGACCGCCAACTATATGAACTTCTGATGCTCCATTTTCAACCGCATGTTTAGCTTTTTCTAAAATCTGTTCATAACTCATCTCATAAGCCTTTGGGTCATTTTTATCCATCTGAGCAAATGCGCAGAATTTACAATCAAGAACGCAGATATTTGTTGGATTTATCTGCCTATTTATTACAAAGTAAGTATATTTCCCGTTTTTCTTTTCTGTCACGTAATTTGCAAGAAATCCAATTGTCAATATATCGGTAGAATTAAAAAGCTTTAAAGCATCGTCAGAAGTTAGTCTTTTTTCGCTGAAAACTTTATCTATAATAGGAAAAAGCTCTTTATCTTGGGCTAAGGATAAAAACTCTTCAGTTGTTAGGTTCATATTCCAAGCTCCTTTATTTCATGAGATTTTGATATATGTCGGGTGAGAAATTCAATAAAAGTAGGAGATTCTTCGCTTCGCTCAGAATGACATCATTCGGAAGTTCCTCGTCATCCTGAGGACGTAAGTCCGAAGGATCTCCTTTTTAAATTTTATAAAAACTGCTAATTTCTCACCCAAGGCATTTTGATATTATAGCAAAGAATAAATATTTTGCAATGATTATAGAAGGGTGTTCCAAAATTCTAGTAAGTTTACCTTTCCGTGTCATCCTGAGGCTGTAAGCCGAAGGATCTCCTCTTCTGATTTTTGATTTGAAAAGAAAAATATGAGATTCTTCGCTTCGCTCAGAATGACGATGTTGGTTTTTTGGAACAGGCTCATGATTATAGAGAGAGTGTTCCAAAATTCCTGCAAGTTTTATAATGTATGTGTAAAACGAGTTTATTTTTGTCCGTCATCCTGAGGACTTTAGTCCGAAGGATCTCCTTTTTTAAAAATTGAGGAAAAAGGAGATTCTTCGCTCAGAATGACAGAACAGGGACATGAAGGCGAAGATTCTTCGTCGGCTGCAGAATGTCAGACAAGATAATATCTTTATCAATTTTTTTTTAAACACTCTCATGATTATAAATTCGAATTTGTTATAATTATATTACGTTATAAACAAAAAGGAGATAAAAATTTAATGAAAATAGCCGTTGCAGGTGCTGGTTATGTTGGATTATCTAATGCTATCTTGCTTGCCCAAAACCATCAAGTTGTAATTAAAGACATAGACCCTCAAAAAGTCAAGCTGATCAATGAAAAAAAATCTCCAATTATAGATAAAGATATTCAAGAATACTTAGCAACTAAAAATTTAAACATAAAGGCTACCTTAGACCCGCAGGAAGCTTACAAAGATGCAAAGTATGTAATAATCGCAACTCCTACAGATTATGATCCTATTACAAACTACTTTAATACAAAATCAGTAGAATCTGTCATAAAAGAAGTTTTAACAGTAAATCCTGATGCTGTAATGGTCATTAAATCTACTATTCCTATTGGATACACAGAAAGCATAAAGAAAAAATTTAATACAGAAAATATTATTTTTTCTCCTGAGTTTTTAAGAGAAGGTAAAGCTTTATACGATAATCTCTATCCTTCAAGGGTTGTAGTTGGTGAAAAAAGTGAGAGGGCAAAGGAGTTTGCAAATCTGTTGTTAGAAGGTGCTATAAAAAAAGATGTTCCGGTTTTATTTACAGGCTCTACTGAAGCAGAAAGTATAAAGCTTTTTGCAAATACATATTTAGCCATGAGAGTTGCATTTTTTAATGAGCTTGATACTTTTGCTGAAAGCCATGGATTAAATTCTAAAGAAATTATTGAAGGGGTATGTTTAGACCCAAGAATAGGCATGCATTATAATAATCCATCTTTTGGATTTGGAGGCTACTGCTTGCCAAAAGATACAAAACAATTAATGGCTAACTACTTAGAAAAAGGAATACCACACTTTTTAATCAAGGCTACAGTTGAATCAAACATTGCAAGGAAATACTATATAGCAGAAAAGATTATAAGCTTAAACCCAAAAATCGTTGGCGTTTATAGACTTACAATGAAATCGGATTCAGATAATTTTAGAGAAGCTGCAATTATAGATATAATTGAGTATTTAAGGGCAAAAGATGTTCAAGTTATAATTTTCGAACCTTTACTAAAAGAAAGTAAGTTTATGGATTTTGATGTTGTATCCTTAGAGAGATTAAAAAAAGAATCTGACATTATCCTTGCTAACAGATATAGCTCTGATTTAGATGATGTGAGAGAAAAGGTTTACACAAGAGATGTTTTTTATAGGGATTAGTAAATAGTTTGCAAAAAGGTTATTAGTTATATATGAAATTAAATGATACGAGAAAATGTTCTAAAATTTTTGCAGTTGCAGAATGTGCATGTAAATATAACTTTACCTTTGTTCGTCATCCTGAGGCTGTAAGTTGAAGGATTTCCTCTTTTAAAGAAGGTGAGAAAGTGAGAAAGTGAATAAGTGAGAGTTAAAAGGCGGAGATTCTTCGCTTCGCTCAGAATGACGATTAAAAGGTTAATTAATTCTTAGACTTAGTCAAAATTTTAAGCACCCTCAATGATATGAAGGTAAATAAGATTGTAAGAATAGAAAATTTAGTTTTAAGCTTAAGTTCATACGATTTAAGAAATTTCATACATTGCTTAGTTAAGGGATGAATTAAAAATGAGCTTACCGAGATTTATAGGAGAAAAAGAAGGTGATTACTTAGTTTTAAAAGACCAAGAATACAATCATGCTGTTAAAGTTTTAAGAATTAAACAAAACGATTTAATAGAAATCAATACATTAGATGGGAATGTTTATCTTGCTAAGGTGGAGGATGTTACTAAAAATCAGCTTATAGCCCTGCCAATAGAAAAAATCCCCGTTAAAGAAGAAGAATTTAAAATAACGTTATATCAATGTATGCCAAACCAACTTTCAAAGATAGATGAAATTATAGAGCCATTGTCACAGCTTGGAGTTTACAAACTAATCCCTGTAATATCCAAAAACTCAGCAGTAAAAGAGCAAGACGTAACCAAAAAACTTGAAAAATGGCAAAGAATAGCCCTTAACTCAATAAAACAGTGTAAAAGACCATTTCCATTGATTATTGAAAAACCTATAAAACTATATAATATTAAATGTAATGATGATTTAAAAGTTGTATTTTATGAAAAAGAGCAGCAAAATAAAGTTAAAATGCTTATGAATAATAATTTCAAAACTGCGTCAGTTTTTATAGGAAATGAAGGCGGATTTAAAGAAGAGGAGATTGAATATCTTAAAAAAGAAGGTTTTATTCCATTATCCTTAGGAGACTACATTTTAAAAATGGAAACTGCTATAATAATTGGAATATGTCAAATTAAGTGTATTTTAGAAAATTAAATTTGGAGGTAATAAAGATGAAAAAATTAATAGCACTCGGAGTACTTATAGCGTTTATGATTACAAGCTGTGCAGAAACTTACAGACCTTCTCAATCAACTTATGAAGGTGGTTTAATTGGAGCAGTTACAGGAGCTACAGCGGGAGCAATCTTAACTAGTGGGAACAAATGGAAAGGTGGTGTAATTGGTGGTGTAATTGGTGCCATAGCTGGAGCTACAATAGCAGAAATATCAAAAAGAGGAGCTGTAGAGGCAGTTCAAACTAACCAACCAGTAAGATATCAAACTGAAGATGGAAAGGTTGTATATCAGGCAGAACCGGCTGGATATGATGCAAAAACAAAGTGTCATAAAGTCCATGAGAAAATTTATGAAAATGGAAAATTAGTTAAAGACCAAATTAAGGAAGTTTGTGAGTCTGAAAAAACAGAAAGAAATTATTAATTAGGAGAGAAAATGTTCCCGGTCAATAGATTAAGAAGGTTAAGAAAAAATGAAAATATAAGAAGGCTTGTAAGAGAAAATTACCTTTTGGTTGATGACCTAATATATCCAATCTTTATAGAAGACGGGAAAGATATTAAAAAAGAAATACCATCTATGCCGGGAATATATAGATGGTCGTTAGATAGAGTCAATGAAGAGCTTGATGAAGTGGTAAACCTTGGGATTCCGGCAGTGCTTTTGTTTGGAATCCCTTCCCATAAAGATGAAGTTGGCTCGGACACTTGGAATGAAGAGGGAATAATCCAAAGAGCTATAAGGCATATTAAAAAACATTATCCAAATCTGTATGTAATAACAGATGTTTGTTTTTGTGAATACACATCACATGGACATTGCGGAGTACTACATGACCATGATGTAGACAATGATCTTACTCTTGAAAATACAAAAAAACAAGTAGTATCTCATGCAAAAGCCGGAGCGGATATGGTAGCTCCATCCGGTATGATGGACGGGGTTGTTAAAACCATAAGAGAAGCTTTGGACGAAGCAGGGTATAAACACATCCCAATAATGGCTTACTCGGCTAAGTATGCATCTTCTTACTATGGACCATTTAGAGAGGCAGCAGATTCAACACCTGCATTTGGAGATAGAAGAACCTACCAAATGGACCCGGCAAACAGAAGAGAAGCGTTAAGAGAAGTAGCCATCGATATAGAGGAAGGTGCGGACATTGTTATGGTTAAACCAGCATTGTCTTATCTTGATATCATAAGAGATTTAAGAAATACATTTAACGTGCCTATCGCAGCTTACAACGTTAGCGGTGAGTATTCAATGATAAAAGCAGCCGGCAAGCTTGGATGGATTGATGAAAAAAAGGTTATGCTTGAAACTCTTATCTCTATGAAAAGAGCCGGAGCAGATATAATAATCACATACTTTGCAAAAGAGGTTGCTAAGATACTGAAAAATGAAAAATAAAGTTTTATTAATAGACGGCTCATCTTATTTGTACAGAGCATACTATGCACTGCCACCTCTAACTGCTCCGGATGGAAGACCAACAGGTGCAGTGTATGGCTTTATAAGAATGCTTTTAAAAACATTATCAGTCTTTAACACTCCATACGTAGCCGTTGCATTTGACCTTCCCGGAAAAACTCTTCGCCATGAAAAATTCAGTGAGTATAAAGCAACAAGAAAAGAGACTCCTGACCCATTGAAACAACAAATCCCAATATTAAAAGAAATAATCCAGCTTCTTGGAATAAAAATTCTTGAAATACCCGGCTATGAAGCTGACGATATCATCGCTACATTGTCAAAAAAAGCAGAAAAAGAAGGCTACGAAGCTATTATAGTTACCCCTGACAAAGATATGAACCAGCTAATTTCAGACAATATAAAAATCTTTAATCCAGTAAAAGAAGAGCTTTTAGATAAAGAAAAAATCAAAGAAAAATACGGAATCCATCCACAGCAGTTTATAGACTATCTTACAATGATTGGCGATGCTGTAGATAATATTCCCGGTATAAAAGGAATTGGTCCAAAGACTGCTGCTGCTTTACTGCAAGAATTTGGAAGTTTAGAGAATATATTAGAAAATGTAGATAAATTAAAAGGTAAATTAAAAGAATCTTTCAAAGAATTAGACAAAGAGCAGCTTCAAAGAATGAAAGAAATAATAAAATTAGATGCCAACATTGAGATAAATATAAAAATAGAAGACCTAAAAAAATCAAAACCAGACTTAGAAAAGCTAAAACAAATCTTTCAAGAATTAGGATTTAAATCATTGTTAAAAGATGTAGAAAAAAGTAATTTAAAAATTAAAGAAGATAAGATAGAACAAAAGAGTTTATTCTGATGGCATTTACACAGCAGCAGTTAATAGAACGATTAAAAAAACATTTTCCTGACCCAAAGATAGAGTTAAATTATGAAAATGAATTTCAACTATTGATTGTCATCATTCTGTCAGCACAGACTACTGATAAAAAAGTCAATCAGGTTTCTCCAATTTTATTCAAAAAATATCCAACCCCCCAAGCCCTTGCAAACGCAGATTTAAAAGATCTTGAAGAAATAATAAAGCCACTTGGTTTTTATAAAAGAAAAGCAAAACTTATAAAAGAATGTGCTAAAGCAATTTTAGAAAAATTCAGCGGACAAATTCCAAAAACATTAGAAGAATTAACATCTCTTCCTGGCGTTGGGAGAAAAACAGCATCGGCATTACTTGTAAATGCTTATAAAATTCCTGCAATTGTAGTAGATACACATGTTAAGAGAGTTGCAAAAAGATTAAAAATAACTAATCAAACTAGTCCAGAAAAAGTAGAGAAAGATTTAACTAAATTCTTTTCAAAAGAAAATTGGGTTTATATCTCAAATGCCTTAGTGTTATTTGGTAGATACATTTGTACTGCAAACAAACCAAAATGTAAAGAATGCTATGTTTCTGATATCTGTCCTTATGAAAAAAAGAACTTGTGAGGTAAAAGATGGAAATGTCAATTCCAATAATAGAAAGACTCAAAAGAGAGGAAAAAGATATTCTTCTATTTACACATGAAAACCCCGATTGCGATGGAATCGGTAGCATGATAGCCCTTTATCTTTTCTTGAAAAAACTTGGTAAGAACGTTACAATGGCTATGAAAGACGATTTTCCTTTTGTTTGCGATTTTATGCCTGAAGTAAATGAAATAAAAAAACTACCAATAAATCATAAATTTTCTGTTGCTATTTTAGTAGATGCGTCAAGCAAAAAACGTGCCGGTGTAGAAATTTGTGCAGATGAAGTTATCAGAATAGACCATCACATCGGCGGAGAGTTTGAAAGTATTTATGATATCGTAGATGATTTTAGTCCTTCCACAACTGCTGTAATGACTTATGTATTAAGAAATTGGGATGAAAATTTGATAGATGAAAAAATAGCTACTGCATTATATGCGGGTTTGATAACAGATACGGGTTCTTTTAGATACAACAATACAACAGACAAAACCTTTGAAATAGCAGAATTTTTAGTCAAAAAAGGCGCAAATCCGCACCACATTTCAAAAATGCTGTTTGAAAGGAATAAAGTCAATGTTTTAAAGTTATTGACAAAAGCACTTTCTACATTGGAACTTTATCATAATGACCAAATAGCGGTTCTGACAGTATTTAGAGATTTTTTAAACGAAACAAATACAAAAGAAGAAGATACAGAAGGTTTTGTAAATTTTGCAAGAAGTATAGATACGGTTAAAGTTGCTGTTTTGATGATTCAAAGAGAAGATTTAAAAACGTGGAGAATTTCTATGAGAGGAAAGGGCGAGGTCGATGTTCAGAAAATAGCTCGTAAATTTGGTGGTGGCGGACATAAAGATGCATCAGGATGTAGAGTTGTTGGTTATTATGAAGATGTAAAATCTAAGTTGGTTGAGGCAATAGCGGAAAGTATTGATAATTTAGAGAAAATGCAAGTATTACAAGAGATTGTTTAACAATATTCTAAGATTTTTTTTAAGTTTACTTTTTCTGAGGTTATTCTAAATTCCTGTAAGTTGTATAAATGTATATGTAAAATGAGTAAGAGTGTTCTAAAATTTTTGCAAGTTTGCCTTTTTGTCATCCTGAGGCTGCAAAGCCGAAAGATCTCTTTTTTAAGAAAGAGCGAAAAAATGAGATTCTTCGCCAGCTGCAGAACGATATTTTAGAGGTACAAATATAGAGATTCTTCGCCGGCTGCAGAATGACGATAAAAAGTTAGTTAATTTTTAGACTTAATTAAAGTTTAAAGCACCCTCATATTTTTGGCATTATAGAAAGGATAATTGTTAAATGTTTTAAGAACTCTTTCAAATTTTAAAATTCTTAACCTTATTTCTTCTTAACTGCTGCCATTAAGATCGCCTCACAAACTACCTGGTCGTCAACCTTTGCAATGGCTTTAATCTTTCCCATAGATTTTTTTATATTGATGCCTTCAACTTCAAATATGATTTGGTCTCCTGGAACAACCGGCTTTCTAAATTTTGCTTCTTCTATACTTGCAAATAAAACTATCCCATCTTCTATGCCTGCTTTTTTAAGCATTAAATATGCTCCAACCTGTGCCATTGCTTCTATTATTAATACCCCTGGCATTACCGGATTTCCAGGAAAATGTCCCATAAAAAACGGCTCGTTTATAGTTACATTTTTTAAAGCTTTGATTTTCATGTTTTCTACATCAATCTCCAAAATTCTATCAACAAGTAAAAATGGATATCTGTGTGGTAAAACTTCCATTATTTTTAATACATCTTCCATTTTCAACCTCCGATAAAGACATCTAATAAAACGATTATGCTAAATATTATACTAATAAAACCATTAACTGTGAAAAAAGCTTTATTTATCTTTGACAAATCATTTTCTTTTATAAGTAAATGCTCATAGACCAAAAATCCACTCAAAATAAATAATCCTGCAAAATATATGTACGATAAATTTGCAAAAAATCCTGTTAAAATCAGACAAATGAATGTTATAAAATGGAAAGTTCTTGATATTAATATTGCATTTTTAATACCATATTTTACAGGGATAGAGTAAAGTCCAAAAGATTTGTCAAACTCATAATCTTGTAAAGCATAAAGAATATCAAAACCTGCTACCCAAAAAGCCATACCTATACCAAGAAATATTGCAGATATTTCAATACTGCCTCTTAAAGCTATGGAAACAGCAATCGGGATTAAAAAATAAACTAACCCAAGAATAAGATGAACGTAATAAGTAAATCTTTTCCCGGCAGGATACAATAATAAAAGTAAAATCACCATTGGAGACAACCAAAATGCAAGCATGTTTAATTTATAAGCAGAAAATATAAATATAATTGATGATATAAGTCCAAGAGCCATTATCTCGTTTGGTCTAACTTCACCTTTTGCGGATGGCCAGTTCTTTGTCCTTGGGTTCTTGGCATCTATTGGTCTATCAACAAATCTGTTAAAAGCCATTCCGGCGGTTCTTGCAGAAACTAAAGCTACTAAAATCCAAAATATCTTTTCCCAAGATGGAAATCCTTTTTCTATTATAAATACCGCTGATAACCCAAAAGGAATGGCAAAGATTGTATGGGAAAACTTTACTAACTCTAAATAGGTTTTAATTTTATTTATCACTTGTTTGCAAAACCTCGTTATGAAATTTATAATAAATTATAAACTATATTTGAAATAAAAAATTAGGAGAAAACATGAAATTTAAAGATATATTAAAAAATCAATTTCTACATGAAAAACTCGGGGATATTTTTGAGCTTTTTGAAGACATAATAATTGTTTTGCTAACAATTTTACTTTTTATTTTAAGTATCAACGCTTTATTTGATATCGGGTCAGCTTTATTCTCTGAAAAATACAGTTTTATTGAACTAATACCAAAATTCCTGTATGTATTTATTCTAACCGAGCTTTTTAGATTAATGATTGTTTATCTGACAGAAAGAAGAGTAGATACATCTTTAATCGTTAAAACAACGTTAATAGCAGTTTTAAGAGAAATAATTATTAAAGCACCTTATTTAAAATTCTATGATTACATAGGAATATCTATTCTTTTGGCTGTTCTTGGTTCAATGTATTATATTCCTAAGTATATATTTATATCAGAGAAAGATTTTAAACTAAAGAAAAATCAGAAAAAAATAAAAACAAAAGGAGTTAAAAAAATAGAAACTCAAATGTGATAAAATTAATAATTATTATTGTAATCAGAGGTCTTTAAAATGGAAACAGAAAGCAGTTGGATAGAGCTTGGCGGTATAATCTTTTTTACATGGATGGTTATAATAGTTGGATTGTTATGGGGACTTTCAATAAAAGCAAGCTATAATGAAGAAAAACAAAAGCAAAAGCAAGAGTTAAAAGATGAACAATCAAACCAAAACTCCTAACTATCCATTTATTGTCTTAACAGGATTTGGAATTATAGCTACGCTTATTTTCTTATTCATCTTTGTTTATCAAAAATCTGTCTCTACAGTTAGAGAAAAAGCAATAATGGAAAGAGCATATCCAAAGGTAAAACCTCAAGAGTACTACTATGAGCTAAAGAACATTGCATCAAAAAATGGCTTTACAGTTTTAGATATTCAAACAGATACAAATTATTTTTTAATTCAGCTTTATTCTAAAAACTATATAGAAAAAGCTAAAAATGTATCATTATCGCTTCCACCCATGACAGTCATTACGCTATCTATCTATGACCTTGGAGATGGAACTGCAGTTGTAGGGAACAATCCATATTTATGGAGAATTTTGGTAGAAGGAAAAGCCTCGGACTCCTTAGCAAAAGAATATTATGAGCTTGTAGATTTGATGCTTAATGATGTATACTATTCTCTAAAAGAAAAGAAAAAGAAACTATAAAGGGGATGTAATGATAAAGTTTGGAACGGATGGATATAGAGCTATCATCGGAAAAGATTTTACTTTTGAAGTCGTAAGCAAAATAGCACAAGCTCATGCAGACTCTCTCAAAGAAAGAAACGGCAAAAAAATAATCATCGGATATGATACTCGCTTTATGTCTTCTGATTATGCAGAACTTGTTGCGGAAGTTTTTTCTTCTAATGACTTTGAAGTAATTTTGTCAAATTCTGTCTGTACAACACCGGCTTTATCTTACGCAGCCAAACATTTAAAAGCAGATGAAGGAGTTATGATTACAGCATCTCATAATGGATACAAGTACAATGGATACAAAATAAAAGGTAGCTACGGTGGTCCGGCAACACCTGAGATTATAAAAAGTGTAGAAGATAGAATCGGAAAGAATGAAGTTAAAACAGGTAAAAAAGATTGGCAGCTTTTTGATGTAAAGAATTTATATTTAAATACAATAAAATCTTATTTTGATTATTCAATTTTTAAACAAAAAGAGCTAAAGCTTGTCCATGACCCAATGTTTGCAACTTCCATAGGTATGTATAATAAACTTCTTGAAGATACATTTATTGATGTAATCCAGATTAATCATATTAGAGACCCGTACTTTGGATTTCATCACCCGGAACCGATAGATAAAAATTTATCTTTATTAAAAGCTAAGGTGATAGCCACAGAAGCAGATATTGGCGTTGCAAACGATGGAGACTCTGACAGAGTTGGAGTTGTTGCAGAGGATGGAGAGTTTGTAAATACGCAGATAGCATATGCTTTGCTTTTATTGCATACAGTTAGAAATAGAAAAACTAAAGGTAGTGTAGTAAAAACTGTATCAACAACATATTTGGTTGACAGAATAGCAAAAAAAGAAAATATAAAACTTCACAAAACACCTGTTGGCTTTAAATACGTAGCTGATATAATGCTGAAAGAACAAGTAGCCTTTGGTGGAGAAGAATCCGGTGGATATGGTTTTGGATTTCATATTCCAGAAAGGGACGGCATACTGTCTGGTATGTTATTTTTGGAGATGATGATGCTTTACGGAAAACCGCTAACAGAAATAATAAAAGACCTATTTGAAGAATTTGGAGAATCCTACTATAAGAGAGAAGACCTAAAAGTGGAAGGAGATAAAGGTATAAAGCTTGTAGAAGATTTGAAAAATAAAGAAATAAAAGAATTTGCAGGCTTAAAAATTAGAGAGAAAGATTTAACAGATGGCGTTAAACTTATTTTTGAAGATGATAGCTGGATACTATTTAGAGCATCAGGAACAGAGCCAGTTTTAAGAATATACGTAGAAACTCCAAAATTAGAGCTTACAGAAAGAGTATTAAACGAAGGAAAACAATTAATTTTATAAAGGAGAGTAGCTATGGAAGAAATGTATCAACCATTTGAAATTTTATTAACAGAAGAAGGAGAGATTGTAGTTTTAGTAGAGCCGGAGAAAAATTTAATACCTCTATTACAAAAAGAATCTCTAAACGTAGAAGTGGATATTGATGTAGATTATGATGATGAAGATGAAGAGCTTTATCTGCTGATAACTGCATATATAGATGGTGCAGAAATTTTCTTTGCACTGCCTTATGGTGAAAGCTGGGAAGTATTGGCAGAAAAAGGAGCTTTTACAGTGGCATTCATTTCTGAAACTGACTTTGAAAAAGGCAACTTAGACAACACACCTACAATGACAATTCAATTAGATGATTTATTAATTGGATTTGTAGAAGGATGTCAAAGAACAGCCGAAGTCTTACTTGGAGAATCGGAAGAGCTTGAAGAAAGAGATTAATTTCGAAGATTCTTCGGATCAAAGTCCTCAGGATGGCAGTCAAAGGTTGAACGACAAGGCATTAGAGGAAAGATAATCTTATATGTCATTCTACAACCGGTGAATAATCTCTTATTTTGATTGTTTAAATGGGGGTTATTTAAGATGAAAATCGGAATTTGGTCAGTAGAAGATATTACAGGTCCATTTGATACATTTTTAGCAGAAGATGGAAATGTTTATGCTTTATTTGAGTATAAGAAGAAGGTAGTTGATAAACTTGTTAAAGATAAGCTTATGTATGAGCTGGAAATAATCGCATCCTATGAAGAAGCCGGACCAACTTTAGTTTTTTTAGTCATGACTGATGAAGCAGCGTTTATAATTCCTATTGCATATGGAGAGATGATTTATAAGCTATTAGAAAGAGGATATATAGTCATAGGATTTTTATCTAAAGAAGATTATGAAAAAAGGAGTAATAAACTTATTCCTATGGGTAAGATATTTTTAAGTGATAAACAAAAAGGATTTGTTGAAGGATTTCTAAGAATGAATGAAATTTTTTCAGATGAGTAAGTTAATCTATAAAAGAAAAGTTAATTTTTATGAAACAGACGCCCAGGGGATAGTACATCACTCAAACTATCCCCGGTATTTTGAGGAAGCAAGGGGATATTATTTAGAACATATAGGTTTTCCTTATCACAAATTAAGAGAAGAGTTAAGAGTCGATGTCGTTCTTCTGTCTTTAAACGTCCAATATCTAAAACCAGTCTATTTTGGCGAGGAGTTAGAAATCAGATTCTCTATCATAGAAAAAGATAAATTTTTCTTTAAATTTAAATATGAAGTTTTTTCAAATGAAGAATTAAAGACAGTTGGAGAGACGAAACACTGCTGTCTAAATAGAGATACAAGAAAAATAATTAAAATTCCACAAATTCTATACGAGAGAATGGTGTAAATTCTTAGATTACAGATACATTTAGGAAGTTTTATACATCAGGTTAGATATCGGAAATCTAGATAAAATTAAAAAGATACCTCCCCTTTTAGACTGAAATCTCCAAATTGAATGCAGGCTTATTGAAAAACAGATTAAATTAGTGTCTTTTTTCCTGCTGGCCCCTTTTACGTAATGCAACTTTATGAATTGCCTCTAATCACTTTCTCACCTTATTTAAAAGAGGAGATCCTTCGGACTAAAGTCCTCAGGATGACGGTCAAAGGTTGAATGATAAGCGTCAGAAAAAGGATAACCTTATTTGTCATTCTGAGCGAAGCGAAGAATCTCCTACTTTTACCGAATTTCTCACCCGACGTATGATATTATTATTTTTAGTCTGTTTATTTAATTTTTCAGAATTTCTTAATTTTCTTTACTTTCTCTAATCAAGGTAAAATTTAAATATGGCATACATGATAAGATATTAATAACAAAATTTTGTTTGGAGTAGGCTAATATGAGTTTAGAAAAAGTTATAGATATAGCAAAAAAAGAGTTAAAAGGCTATGGGTGGGAGATTTTTTATCTGAAAAATAAAAAGTTAAAATCTCAATCTAACGACCTTAAACTTGATAAAGTATCAGTTTCAGAAGATGCCGGATTTTCTGTTAGAGTATTATTTGGAAAGTCTCAAGGATTTGCATACTCTACATCTTTTGAAGAAAAAGATATAGCTGATTGTATTAAAGCAGCAAAAGAGCTTGCTGAGATTACTTCTGAAGATGAGGCTAACGGATTTGTTGAAAAGCTTGAAGAATCAGAAAAGATAGAATACTTTGACACTTTTGCAGTAAATCTTCCATACTCAGAAAAAGTAGAAAAATCTATTGAATTAGAAAGGCTTGTAAGACAAAAAGATGAAAGAATTAAAGCGGTTAGAAGCTCAACCTTTGTAGAAAATATTGTTGAAACAGTCTTAATAAATTCTTTTGGAGTAGAAATAAAAGAAAAGGGCACATTTTACTCAGCCATGGTGTCAGCTGTTGCACAAGAAGGTGAAGACAGTCAGATATCATGGAGTTTTAACGCTACAAGATTTTTATCAGACCTTGATTTAGACAAAATAGCACAAGAGGCAGTTTTTCATGCAGTATCTCTTTTAAACTCAAAACCAATAACTACTAAAAACATGACAATAATGCTACCACCACATGTAGCAGTTGAAATTCTTGACACATTCTCATCAGCATTTACAGCAGATGCTATGATTAAAAATAAAACTTTGTTTAAAGATAAAATAAATAAAAAAGTAGCAAAGGAAAAGTTTACGCTTGTAGACAACGGAAGACTTCCAAAAGGATTTAGTAGTTCCACATACGACGGAGAAGGGAACTTAAAAGGAAAGACAGTTTTAATAGAAAATGGTATTTTCAAAGGATTTTTACACAACAACTATACAGCTAAAAAAACAGGCTTAAAATCTACTGGAAACGCTGTAAGGTCTGATTTTAGGACTTTACCATCTGTTGGAATAACAAACTTTTATATAGAAAATGGTAAAGATGATATTAAAGCATTTTTAGACAACGCAGATGAAGTATTTTATATAATAGATTTAATGGGACTTCATACAGCAGACCCAATATCCGGTGATTTCTCTCTTGGAGCTTCCGGAATTATCTATCATAAAGGTGAAATCGTTAAGTCTGTAAGAGGTGTTACAATAGCCGGAAATATCTTAGATATACTAAATAACATTGTTCTTGTAGGAAATGATTTAAGGTTTTATGGAATTCTTGGCAGCCCTTCATTGATAGTTGAAAATATCACAGTAGGAGGAGAATAAGATAAAGTGCCCAGGGTGGGATTTGAACCCACACGCCCTCTCGGGCACTACCCCCTCAAGATAGCGCGTCTGCCAGTTTCGCCACCTGGGCAATTCAGAGATAAATATTATATCACAGAGAGGAAAAATTGCAAGTAGTAATACTTCAAAACGGAGCAGATTTAGACGAGCTTTCCTCAGCTTACGCTATAACTTTACTTAATCCAGATTTTAAAATCCTTTTACCAAACAGTTATGAATTAAAAGTAAAGAAAACGCTTGATGTATTCTCAGAAAAATTTAAAGATAAAATAATAAAAATAGATCAATTGGATATATCTAAAATAACAAAAGCCATAATAACAGACCATCAAACCTTAGATATAACACTTCCTGAAAATGTAGAGGTAGAGATATACGACCACCATCCAAAAAAAGCATACTCAAAAAAATATAAAACTCATCTTTATAAAACCGGAGCCTTAACAACTATTTTTGTAGAAAAATTAAAAAAAGAAAAAATCAAGATTGACAACATAGATGCAACAATCTTAGCCCTTGGGATATATGAAGATACAGGAGGATTTAAGTACAAAGGCACAACAATTAGAGATATAAAAGCTTATCAGTATCTTTTTGAAGTTGGGATAGATATAAACAGATTTACGAAAGTTATTCAAGATAGATTTGATTTACCAGAGTTGGAACTTTTAAAAGAACTACAAGTAAATGCAGAATCTTTACCTATAAAAGATTTTAAAATTTACATCTCACAAACTTCCAAAGGATATAACTATGATGTAGCAGGTATATTAAAGTATGTAAAAGTCTTTGAAGACGCCGATGCTTACTTTGTCGTTATTAATCAAAAGAACAAAAAAACCATAATTGGTAGGTCTGTTAATGAAAATATTGATGTTAATAAAATTTTAAAACATTTTGACGGTGGGGGTCATAAATACGCCGCATCAACCCAAATAACAGGCTTTTCCTACGAGGATATAAAATCAATCTTGATATTTTTTTTAGAAAAGGAATCATTCAGTTTTGAAAATCTGATAAAAGATGACTTACCTAAGATAAACTTTGATACTAAATTTAAAGACTTAGAGAATTTAGCAAAAACTTACAAATATATGATTGTTTTAGACAAAAACGAAAAATATGCAGGAGTTTTGACAAGCCAATCCGTTAAACTTGGATTAAAACATGGATTAACAGAAGAAAAAGCAATAACTTTTGCCGAAGATTGGTATGTTGTAAATTGCTCAGACCTAAACATTTTAAAGTTAAAAAAATTGATGGAGATAAATAGCGAAATTTTCCCGGTGATAAAAGACGGTAAATATATAGGTGTTATTTACAAAAAAGACATAATTAAACAGCTTTTAAAAGATATTCCGGAAGAAAATTTAACCCATTATCATCTAAAAACATACAATTTCAAACAAAAGCTTGAGAAATTCTTTCCAAAAATACTAATAGAAAAGTTTAAAGAGATTGGAGAGCTATCGCAAAAACTTGGATATAGAAGCTTTATAATCGGCGGAGTTGTTAGAGATATTATTTTAAATCGTCCAAATCTTGATGTAGATATCATTGTTGAGGGTGATGCACCTACTTTAATAAAAGAGTATGTAAAAGATAAAAACTATACTTTTTATATTTACAACGAATTTATGACAGGGCAGGTAGTAATTGAAAATGGTTTAAAGCTTGACTTTTCAACAGCAAGAAAAGAAGAATACCAATCACCGGGAGCATATCCAAAAGTTGAGAAAGCAACACTTTTTGAAGACTTATACAGAAGAGATTTTACAATAAACACCCTTGCCATAGAAATCACATCCTCAAACTATGGAATTTTAATTGATTACTTTAACGCAATAAAAGATATTAAAGAAAAACGAATTAGAATCTTACACTCTTTAAGTTTTGTAGAAGACCCAATTAGGATTCTTAGAGCATTGAGATTTGCAGGAAGGTTTAACTTTAAGTTAGAAAAAAACACTGAAAAACTTTTAACTTACAGTGTTGAAAAAGGATTGTTGTCAGTTGCACCAAGAGGAAGAATAAATTTAGAATTAAATCTTGCCTTTGAAGAAGAGAAAGCTATCGAGATACTAAAGCTTTATGATAAGTATAAAGTCTTAAATAAAATATTTACTCAGACACATATTGACTTAAAAAAAGAAATATTATTACAAAAACTTACAGATAATTTAGTTTTACTACAGCATATAAAACCTTACAATTACAGCAAAACAACAAACTTTTTATATGTCCTTTTATCTCACTTACCAACAGAGCTTATATATGAAAATCTTAAACTGTATCATTTTGATAAAGAAGCTAAGCTATGCGATAAATTTGTTCAAGATTTTAATGAGATTTTGAAGCTTGAAGACATTTTTCAGATTTACAAAATTTTGAAGAAAATAAATTTAGAATACTTACCGGCTATTTTAACTTTGGTAGATGAAGACAGATATAAAAAAATAATAAAAATTTTTGAAGTAGAGAAAAAACCGTTAATCAAAGGAGAAGATTTAATAGAACTTGGCTTAAAACCATCAAAGCTGTTTAAGAATATTTTGGAAGACGTATTTGAAAAACAGTTAAAAGAAGAGTTTAAAAATAAAGATGATGCTATAAAATATATAAAAAGTAAATATTTAGAGAGGATAATATGAAGATACTTTTAGTTGAAGATAATTTAGATTTAAATAATACAATTAGAGAGGTTTTAGAATTAAACGGTTATGTAGTAGATTCAGCTTTTGACGGAAAAGAAGCTTTAAATTTTATAGAGAATTCAAGTTATGATGTAATTATATTAGATTTAATGCTTCCGGATATTGATGGATTAGAAGTATTAAAAACTATTAGAAATAAAGGAATAGATACGCCAGTTATAATTCTTACTGCAAAAAACCAAACAAAAGATAAAATAACAGGACTTGATTTAGGAGCAGATGATTATATTACAAAACCTTTCGATGTTGATGAACTTCTTGCAAGAATAAGAGCCATTGGAAGAAGAGTGTCTGCTGAAAAAAAGGATATAGTTTTAATAGATAATTTAGAAATAGATTTAAAAAACAAAGTTGTTAAAAAATCTGGAAAATTCGTAGAACTAACTCCAAAGCTTTATTGTATTTTAGAGCAATTAGTAAGGAATAGAGGGAAAATTGTAAGTTATGAAACTCTATTAAGTAAATGCTGGGAAATAACGGAAGTACCTTCAAGAGAGACAATGAGAGCAAATATAAAAAATTTAAGAAAATTGATAGACCCAGACAAGAAAATTATAAAGACAATAGAAGGTGTTGGATATAGAATTGAATAAATTTCATTTAGATGAATTCCAAGCTGTAAGAATAAAGATAACTCTTTTACTTACCTTTATTATATCCTTGATTGCAGTTATTCTTTCATACTCTATATATCTTTCTTATGAAAATCAAAAATTAGTTGAGATTGAAGATGATATTAGGTCAAAACTAATTCAGGTTATTGATGCCATCGATAAAGATATTTCTCAAATATTTAAATTATCTACGGAAGAAAATACTTTTATTTGTCTATACAATTTGACAGACTATCAAAAACTCTGCATAAATAACTTAAATAACTTTCACATAAAAAAAAAAAATCAATAAATCCAGAAAATATTAAAATTTTTGAAGGAAGAAATCAATCTGGAAGTTTAATTTTGTATGGTTATAAATACAAATCTCAAAAAGAATATTTTATAGTGATTGGCAAAGATGAAGGTTATCTTAAAAATGATTTGGAAAAGCTAAAAAAATCGATTTTTTATTCAATCGTCCTTGTAATAATGCTATCAAGCTTTTTAGCTTACTCAGTTTCTGGAAGACTTTTAGAGCCAATCAAGAAAAATAAAGAAAACCTTGAAAACGTTTTGAATATAATCTCTCATGATTTAAGAACACCTATAACTATTATCAAAACTAATTTTTATTTGATGAAAGCAAAAAATTTTCAAAATATTGAAAATAATATAAATCAGATAGAAAAAAATCTTAATTATGTTCAAAATATACTAACAAACATAGAAGCTTTAAAATCTGTTGATAAAAAAGAGATTGAGGAAATTAATATAAATCATCTCGTAAAAGATGTTTTAGCTAAGTTTGAAAATAAGATTCAAGAAAAAAATTTAAGGATAGTATTTAGCGAAAAAGACCATATAAAGATTAACGCCAATTATATTGATATTGAAGTATGTTTTTCTAACTTAATTGAAAATGCAATAAAATATAACGAAAAAAATGGAATAATAGAGATTGAATTTGATAAATCAATAGTTAAGATCAAAAATACAGGGAAATCTATAAATAAACCTAAAAAAATATTTGAAAAATTTTACAGAGAAAACGATGCTGGAACTACAGAAGGTCTCGGTTTAGGATTATCTATAGTTAAAAAAATATGTGAAAAGTATGGTTTTAAAATAAGCTATAGCTTTAGAGATAACATGAATAATTTCATAATCAAGTTTTGATAAATAAGCTACGCATTGAGTGAGAAATTGGGAATTTTGATAATACTAAAGCCTTTAGAATAAGTGAAAAGCGATATATAACAAATTAAATAGGTGCCTTACTTCTCGCCTTTTACCTCTCGCTCCTTACCTTTATGTACGGGCAGTTCATGAACTGCCCAACATCCATTAATCCTCTACTTTCTCAATTTTAACACTCTATAGCTGCCCAAGAATCTTGTAATCTTTTGGATTTCTCACCCAAGTTATGAACAAATTTAATTTTTAAACTACTACCTTATTTCTTCCGGACTCTTTTGCTTTATAGAGCTTTTCATCTGCTTTTTTTATGATCTCATTAATATATTTTTCTTTATCTACTTCAGCTAAGCCAAAGCTTGCAGTTATTTTTATTTCTTTACCATCGTAATGTAGCGAGTTTTCTTCAAGGTCTTTCCTAATTCTTTCTACAATTTCTACAGCATCTTTTAATTCTGTATTTGGAAGTAAAATTAAAAATTCTTCTCCACCAATTCTAAATACATAATCAGATTTTCTTAAATTTCTTTTTATAATATTTACAAAATGTTTTAAAGCTTCATCTCCAGCAAGATGACCAAAAGTATCGTTAATTTTTTTAAAGTAATCTAAATCAGCCATGGCAAGTGTAATGGGAGCATCGGTTATTTGGGAAATTTCTAAAAGTTTTTGAATAATTATTTCAAAACCTCTTCTATTAAAAGCTCCTGTTAAAGGGTCTATCGACATTTCTAATTTTATGAATTTTGTATTTAAATACAAAAATTCGTTTCCTATCCAAATCATTATATTTTGAATATTTAAAATCATAAAGTAAAGGTCCTTAAATTTTTTGTTTTTCTTATAACTTTCTGCAATTTCAATTAGATTATGAAAATCTTTATGCAAGTGTTTCAAATCTTTTAAAATATGTTCTTCATCTATGTATTCTTTCCCTTTTTCTTTTAACCATATACCAAAAGCACAAGATTGATGCGATATATTACTAAATATTCCACCATCCAAAATGGAGTTTAAAAAATCTTTGAAATAATTAATATGAGCTTTAAAAGGGTTTGCAAGAAGTAAATGGATATCTTTGGAAATAATGTACTCTTCTAAAAATTCTAATCTATTCTTTAACAAAATTACCTCATTTTTTAAATACCCTATTGCCAAATGATTTTCCATTTCTTCGTATAACCTTTCAATTCTTTTTGCTTCTCTTAAATCGATAGCGTTTGGTAGGTGTGCTATAAAGTTTTTTCTCAAAAAATCAAAAATTGATATAGCTTCATTAAAAATAATTCCTAATTTAAAAAGGTCACAGCCTAATTGCTGGAATTCTGAAATTTTATTTTTATTTCTCAGTACATCTTTTACCAAGTATTTAATTTTTAAAAATGTTTCTTTACATATTGCAGATTTAAAATTTTTCTCTGCATATTTTAGTAGCCTAACAAATATAGTATCAATTTTTTCTTCTGAAAATTCAAATTCCATTTGTTACCCTCTAAATTAATTTTGAAAGGTTTTCAACCCATTTGTAGCTTTCAACAGTAAGTTCAGATATTTTATTTTTAGGAATATTAAAAATAGTTATAAATTCATCTATTTTACTTCTATCATTTTTTTCTATGGCTTTAACTAAAAAAAGTAGCTCTCCATAGTAACCTTTACCCTCCTTTATATCTTTTTCTAACTCCTCACTTAAATTTAGATGTCTTAGAATTGTTGAAAGCGGAGCTTTGAAGATTCTTTCTGCAAAGGATAAAATTCCAATTAAAAAAGCGGTTTCAGCTATGTTTATATCTTCATTTATTTCTTTACTTAATAATTCCATAAATTTTCCTCTAAAAAGTGTAGCTTTTACTACCTCCCTATCTGTATCTTTATTAGATACTGACATCATAGATATTAACATCAACCAATTTATAAGGTTTTTCTTTCCTAAGTATATAACTGCTCTATTGACTGATGTTATAGGGTTTCTTAAATAAAAAAATGAAGAGTTTACATATTTTAATAATGCTACACTTATTTCAGGGTTAGCTTTAATTACTTCTGCAACTTCATTTAAATCATCTTCTTCGTGTACATACCTAATTATTTTTAAAGTATCTATTTTGTTAAAAATATCAGTATCCGACTCTAATTTTTCTGGTTCTTTAAAAAACTCCCCTTCAAATAATTCAAATCCAAGATCTTTTGCTTTATTAAAATCATGTAAACTATCTACATTTTTAGCTATCAATGTAAATGGGAGTTGACATAAATCATGAATTAAATTTATTTTTTTATCAGAGAGGTTTGAAACGTCAATAAATATAAAGTTAAACAAACCTGAAAAAGATATTAAAAAATTAATATCAATATCTTCTAAACTATTTAAATCTATTGCATATCTATATCCATCATTTTTGTATTCTTTAACTTTCTCTTGAACATTTTTGGATTTAAGATTTGTATAATCAATCATAATAGTAAATATCTCTTTTGGTATTAAATTTAAAAACTCTGTAAAAATTAAGATATCTGAAGTTACTTTTATAAAAGCTTCTTTTCCAGACAAAATTGATACAATATCTATATCCGAGATTAACGAATATAATTTTTTAACCGTTTGCTTAAAATCTTCATTTTCATAATCATACTTTATTTCATATGCAACTAAATTTTGATTTTTGTCAAATATGGGAACTTTACATAAGTATATGTTTTCCATATTTTCCCTCCTATATTTACGCCTCTATTTTTTCTTTAACAGAAACTATTTCCTCTTTATACTTCATACTTTTTGGATATAAATATTTTGCCATAAGAATGGAAATTTCATAAAATAATATCAAAGGTATGGCAAGCATCAATTGGCTGATTGCATCCGGTGTAGGTGTAATTATTGCTGCAATAATAAAAGCTAAAACTATAAAATAAGGACGAGACTTCATCAAAAATTCCGGAGTTACTAATCCTAGTCTTGCTAATAAAGATAATATAACCGGCAGTTCAAAAGTTAATCCGAAAGCTAAAATCATTCTAAGGACAAAGGATATATATTCCTTAACTGAAAAGATAGCTTCTGCTCCAAGTTGGATATTACCAAAGTTAATAAAAAATCCAATTGCGACAGGTAGGACCAAATAAAATGAAAATAAACAGCCTATAATAAAAAATAGCGTAGTAAAAATGACAAAAGGAAAAACAAGTTTTTTTTCATGCTCATACAATGCAGGTTCTATAAATTTCCAAATTTGATAAAAAACGAAGGGAGAAACTAAAATAAATCCTGCAAGAAATGAAATTTTAAATGCAGTAAAAAATGGCTCAGTTGGAGATAAAAAGTATAATTTTAAGTTTGGGTTAACTTTCAGTAGTGGCATTTTTAAAATTTCAAATAAATAATTTGCTTTTGTAAAGGCTACTACCGTTCCAATAATGACAGCTAAAACAATTCTAATTAACCTTGTTCTTAGCTCTGCTAAATGCTCTGTTAGTGGTGCTTCAGGAAGCTGGTTATCCATTTATATTATCCTCGTTATTCTTTTCTCTTTTGAAAGTTATCTTCTCTCTTTCAACAGTTTTTACCGGCTCTGATTTTTTTATTTCTTTTTCAAACTCTTTTTCAAAATCAATTTTTACCGGCTCTTCTAACTTTTTTGTTATATCAGATTTTATGTCGTATTCTATTTCTTTAACAGATTTAAGGTCGGTTGCAACTGAAGATTTTACATCATCAACGGCAGATTTCAACTCTCTGTAAAACTTACCTAAAGACTTTGCTACTTCCGGAAGTCTTTGGGGTCCTAAAACTATTAAAGCTACGACTAATATGACTAATAACTCTTGGAATCCTATGCCAAACATTTTTAGCCTCCAATTATATTTTATCAGAAATCTAAACCGATGCTAAACTCTATTCTATGCTTATTTTCATTTGGTTTTGTGTCTAACTTTTTAGCATAATCAAATATTAAACTTCCAGCAGGCGTTGGAACGTAAATACCTATTCCGGCGGTTTTTCTAAAATAAGGATTTCTATATTCATTGCTTTTAGTATATACATTTCCAAGGTCTAAAAATGTTAAGAAATATAAATTATATTTTTGATATATTGGAAACCTTAAGTCGTTGTTTATTAATAAATAGCTATTTCCGCCAATTTTTTGCTTTCCTGATAATTCTTCAAAGCCAAAACCTCTCATATTTGCAATACCACCAAGAAAATATCTTTCAGCCAAAGGAAGCCCGTTTATACTTTTGAAAGAATAACCAGTAGAAAATCTTTGACTAAAGATAAAAAAGTCTAAAAATTCTTTGTAATATCTAAAAGAACCCTCTAAAGATTGATAATTAATATCTCCAAACGTTGTTTTAAAGTTTAAAATACTATAATACCCGCTTGATGGATTAATTCTATTGTTTCTATGGTCATCTGTTAATCCAAAACTTGTAGTTATCACTTTATAATTTTTCAGTGGTGTAAATATTCCTTCATTTGTGATGACGTTGTATTTCCTTTCTAATCTAAAACTACTTTTAACCCATTTATTATTTCTTTTTTCAAAAAACAAGTCATAACCTGAGCTTTTTAAATCATAATTTCTATGATATTGATTAAATAGAAATGTGGAGGCAAATCCGCTTAAATTCCATTTAAACAACCTATTTCCAAGAGAAAGTCTATAATTTGTTTGAAAGTTTGAACGTTCTATATAAGTAGAAAATTCATAACCGTAATTGAATAAGTTTCTGAGTATAACAGCAACAGAAGCTTTAAATTGTTGGTCTGTTGAATAACCAACACTGCCTTGCACTAATCCTCTTTTATCATCGTGAACGAAAATTGCTTTGTCAACTGTCTTTCTTTCTTCTTGAGGAAGAATTAATGGATTAATATAATCAAATAATCTTGATTCATATAGTCTAATTATCGAAACATCAAAATTTTCTTTTTCAAAATATTCTCTTTTAGGAAATTGTTTTAAAATTACATTTGGGTTAAGATGAAAGCTGCCATAAACAAATGTTAAACCACTTCTGTATCTTTGTCCAAGATTATAATCGTATGTAGCAATAACATCAATTCTATCGTTATTTTCTATCAAATCAGTCTGAAGTAATACCTCAGCATCCAAATATCCATCTTCCCTTGCCTTTTCTTTAAATTCATCTTGTAAATTTAATAATTCTTGTGGATTATAGATTTTTGGCAGTTTAAAATCCTTTTTGACTGAATAATTCTTTTGTTTTATTTCTTTAAGGATATATTTTTTTCCTTTTTTAAATTCTACTTTTAACGTAAGTTTATCTTCATTTTTTATTTCTTCAATCTTATAATTTGCCGAAATATATCCACTATCATAGAGTTTTTTTACTTGTTCCTGTAAATAGCTTAAAAGCTTGTTTTTATCATGAAAGTTGCCTGCAAATTTACTTATTTCTGATTTTATCTCTTCATAATCTGTATCTATAAAAATCTTATCTACCTTATATCTTTTACCTTCGTTGATATTAAAATTTATCTTAATATAAGGTTTTTCAGCCGACCCTTGATTTTTCTCCTGCTCTTCTACCTGAGTTATTATATCTACATCTAAAAACCCATTAGATTTATAGAAATTCATAAGATTTTCTTTTGATAGGTCAAGTTCATTATAATTAAATCCATTTTCTTTAAATGTTAAAAGATTCATTAATTGTTTATTGTCAAAGTTGTTATTACCGGTAAAGTTTATAAAATACCTGCTTCTTAAGTCTATGAGTATGTATATGTTGGCAAAATTATTGTCCACTTGTTCGATGTCTTGTAAAACAATAAAGGATTCAAAATATCCATTATTTTTTAAGTACTCGTTAAGTTTTTCTATAGATTCTTGCAATTTATCAAAATAAATCATATCCCCTTTTTTTAGATTTAGAACTTTTAAAAGCTGATTTTTATCTTCTTCTGAGATTTTTTGGTCTGATAAAAATATCACATCATTTAACTTTATTTTTCTCCCTTCATCTATGTTTAAACTTACAAACGCATTACCGTTTTCATCAAAGTTGGTTGATATGCTTGCATTTGCAAACAAATAGCCTTTTTCTGCGTAAAACTGTCTAATTCTAAGTGGAATTGTTTTTAAGGATTCACTATCTAAAGCACTATTTATTCTTAATCCTGTAATTCCTACTATTTCATCTTTCCAAAAAGATTTATTACCTTTTATGTCTATACTTTTTAAAAATGGCTTTCTTGTAATAAATATCTTATCATCTTTAATTTCTATCTTTTCAAAGTCGTTTGTTAATTCAAAGAGATTAGCCACATAATTTAGGTCATTTGTTATTCTTAAAATTTCTTCACCGTTATTTTTTGGTAAAGGGTAATTGGATATTATCCTTTCTTCAGCCTTTGCAAAGTATATAAAAAGCAAGATAAATAAAAATTTAATCTTTTTAATCTTTATTTTCAATTTCTATCTCCAAATATGGTTTAAATCATTTGAAAACAATTTATAACATATATTATTATATTTAATTCAGGATAAAGAGGTGGTTTTATTGCAAAGAAGAAGTACCAACCAAAGAAAAGTTGTATATGAAATATTAAAATCTACAGATATACATCCAACAGCAGATTGGATTTACGAAAGAGCAAGGAAAATTATACCAAACATAAGTCTTGGGACAGTTTATAGAAACTTAAAAATACTAAAAGACGAAGGTTTAATATTAGAATTAAATGATGGAAAACAAAGCAGATTTGACGCGAGAACGGATAATCACCTTCATTTTAAGTGTGAAATATGCAACAGTATTTATGATATAGATTTCAACGCTATTAGTTTACAAATTAATGATAAAATTTTAGACGTTTTTGATGTAAAAAGTGTTGATATTGTTTTAAATGGAGTGTGTCCAAAATGTATAGGAGATGAACGTGAAAAGGATAATTAGCCCAATAAACCTTAGAGAAGATAGACTTCCACCGGGTCAGCATTGGACGGATAGGTTAATCATTCTTGGAATATCTGACCCTCCAGAAGTAGATTTAAAATCTTATAGGTTAAAAATATTTGGAGAAGTAGAAGAGTCAGAAGTATTAACATGGGATGATATACTCTCTCTTGAAAAGGTTGAGCTTGTAGCGGATTTTCATTGTGTTACAAGATGGAGTTGTAAAGATGTTGTTTGGAGAGGCTTTCATGTAAATGAATTAAAAAATCTTGTAAAAATAAATCCGAACGTAAAATCTGTAATGATTCATTCCTTAGATGGATATACAACCAATGTTCCGATTGAGTATTTTTTTGATGAAGATGTAATTTTTGCTTATGAATTATTTAACGGACCGATTCCGGCTGATAATGGTTATCCACTGCGATTGATAGTGCCTAAGCTTTATTCTTGGAAGAGTGCTAAATTTGTAGCTGGAATAGAATTTATGCTTGAAGATAGACCTGGTTTTTGGGAGCAAAGAGGTTATCATATTTTAGGCGACCCTTGGAAAGAGCAAAGATATTCTGATTAAAGGAGAGTGAAAATGGGAAAATTAAAAGTTGTTGTTGATAGGACACTATGCGAAGGAATAGGAGTCTGCGTTCCTGAAGCACCAAAATATATAGTTTTAGACAAAAGACATAAAGCGGTAATAGTAAAGCCAGGAGATAACATCGAAGAGCTTTTTGCAAAAGTTTCTGAACTAAAAAGACAAGAAGCTGTATTAGATTTAACCATAGATGAAGAAGAGGATATTTTTAGAGCAGCGGAAGCTTGCCCTGTAAAAGCAATATTTATATATGATCCAGAAACTGGAGAACAACTGTATCCATAGGAGCTAAAATATGTTAGATAAAATTTATTCTTTATACGAAAGAAATGTAAAGTTTGTATTATTCATAGTTCCTGTAATTCTTTTTGCTGTAATGGCTTATTTATACATTAAAAGTTAGAGGTTTTAATTAAATACAAAATACAAAGCAATTGTCACTTCCTCACTTAATAACTTGAGACAAAACAGGAAGATTTTTACCTTATGTATGGAGAGAGCGTTCTAAAATTTTTGTAAGCTTACCTTTCCGTGTCGTCCTGAGGCTGTAAGCCGAAGGATCTCCTCTTTTGATTTTTTTTGACTTGAAAAGAAAAACAGGAGATTCTTCGCTTCGCTCAGAATGACAGCATTAGGTGGCTTTGCCATTCTGAAAACTTTAGTCCGAATGGTCTCCTTATTTTAAAAAGTTGAGAAAGTAAGTAATTGAGAGTTATAAAGACGGAGTTTCTTCACCGGCTTCGGAATGACAGGCAAACAATATCCTTATTAATTTTTTTTGAAATACCCTTCTATATAGACAGTTCATTAATTACACTATTGCTTACTCAATGTTTTGAACTTGCTGCCTTATTTTTTCAAGTTCTGTTTTCATTTCTACGGTAAACTTGCTAAAATCAGGCATTTTGTTTCCAAGAGTGTTTATCTCTCTAAGCATCTCTTGACACATAAAATCAAGTTTCCTACCTATCGGCTCGTTTAGATTCAGTAGCTCTCTAAATCTTTGTATATGAGTTTTTAGTCTTACAACCTCTTCTGTTATATCAAGCTTATCAGCTAACAAAGTGGCTTCAATAAAAGCTCTTTCAGAATAGTTTTCTCCAAGAAGTTGTTTAACTTTTTGATAAACCTTTTCTTTTACGCTTTCTAAAACTTTCTCTTTTTTCTCTTCAATCTCTCTCAACATCTCTTCAATCTTATTTAATCTACTTTCTATATCTAATATTAAAGATTTTCCTTCTCTTTCTCTTTCTTCTTTCAAAGCGTTTAAAGCTTCTTTTACAGTATTTAGAATGTTTTCTTTAAGGGTATCATCAAGCTCTTCCTCTAAGTTGTTATTATTCATTATCATTCCGATTGTAACTTCATAAAGTTTATCATCTGAAAGGTTGATGCTTGCTTGTTTAGTTATCTCTCTGACTACGTTAGCATACTGAGTAAGTTTTTCAGGCTCTACGATAAATTTTGGTGTTAAAGAGTTTATATTTATATAAAGCTGAAAGCTTCCCCTTTCAAAATACTGTTGAACTAACTTTCTTATCTCAAGGTCTAAATACATCAAAACGTTTTTATCGCCTTTAATAGAGATATCGATTGATTTGTTGTTTAGGCTTTTTACTTTTATGTTTAATTCATAATCATCAAACACTTTTTTTACAAATGCAAATCCTGTCATACTATACGGCATAAAAATTCTCCTTTATATTTCAATGTTAAAAAATTGCTGTAATATTTTACCAAAGGAAAAAGAAATAGCAGCTGCTGATAAACTTGCTATTATCATTTCTAAAACTTTTTTCTTTATAGAAATTCCTGAGAATAGTGCAACAAAAACTCCAACGATAGATAAAACTAATAAAGCTAAAAAGAATGATGCTGTTAAAGCATAATAAGAATTTGAAAAGATAAAAAAAGGAGTTATTGGAAAGACTGTTCCAAGTAGGTATGCAAAACCTGTAAGCAAGCCTGACTTTATTTCGTTTTCATGAGTTTCTTTTATAAAAATGCTTGATAAATTTACTTTCTTTTCTCTTAAAACATTTATAATTTCCTTTACTACTTCTTGTGGTATGTTGTCTTCCTTTAATTTTTCTTCAAAAAGTTCATAGCTTTTTTCTATGTTTGTATTTAAAAGGATTTCGTTTCTTTCGTTAATATGCATATTGATTTGTTTTTGAGACTTAACAGAAAGATAAGCACCAATTCCCATAGACAAAGCTCCGGCAAGACCAACAACTATACCACTTATTCCAATTATCTGTGGATTTGTTGTGTATACTGCTGTCAAACCTGCGACTGCTCCTAAGATTTCTACCAATCCATCATTCATTCCAAGAATCAAATCTCTAACATTACTAAGCCCGAAGTTTTCAGCTTGATTTAAAAAATATGTCTCATGTTCTATCTCGTCTGAGATGATATTTTTAAGAGAGTTTCTTTCATACTCTGTCAAATCTGCATTTTTGTAAAAATCATAGTACTTTTTAACTGCACTATCTTCTCCAAGTTCTGCTAAATATACAAAAATAATCGGATTTATAAACTTTGATAAAAACTTTAAGAGAAATAGCTTTTTTCTATCTATCTTTTCTTTTGGCAGCTGTCCACCTCTTGAAATAATAAACTTTTGCCAAAAATTTGCGTGCTTTTCTTCAGTTTTTGCTATTTTCAATATGTTTTCTTTTAATTCTTTATCAGAAATCAGATTTGCAAGTTCTGTGTATAAAATTTTATCGTTTATCTCACCGATATAAAACTCTTGTGCTATTTTGATTAAACTATCCATTTAAAACCTCTTTTATTGATTTGATATAACAGTTATAAATATCTTTTCTTAAAACCTCTAAGTCAATGTCAATGTTATTATTTTTTAGATGTTTTAAAATTGTATTTTTAAGCTCTATTTCGTTTTCTATAATATCAACCGCATCAATGCTTTTGGCAAGTTCTACCAAGTCTTTGATTTTAAAGTAGTTTTTACCTATTATAACTTTTTTTCTGCTTAGAATTGGCTCTAAAATGTTATGTCCGCCGATGCTTGCAATCGTTCCGCCTACAAATACAGCATCGGCATATTTAAAAAATGATGCAAGCTCTCCCATTGTATCAATTATATAAACTTGGGCATCTAAACTACTATTTTTACTTCTTAAACCATAGCTTAAACCGTGATTTTTAATAAGATTAATAATCTCATTGATTCTTTCTAAATGTCTTGGTGCAAGAATAAGCATTGTTTGGTCATCTTTTATCTCTTTATAAACTTTGATTAAAATCTCTTCTTCCGGACTATGAGTACTTGCTCCAAGAATGATTTTTTTTGCTTTTTCTAAGTTTACTTCTTTATGCCTTACTTCTGATAATAATTTTAAATTTCCGCAGACATTTATTTTAGAAGGATTTACAAACTGAGATAAAAATTCCTTATCTTCTTTTGTTCTGACAATAATTTTAGAGAAGCTATTTAAAATAGGCTTAAAGTAAAATCTAAATCTTGTGATATTTCTCTTTGATTTTTCTGAAATGCTTGTGTTTATTGAAATTACCGGAATGTATTTACAAGAAGTTGTAATTAAATTAAACCAAAATTCAGCCTCTTGGATGATTAAAATCTTTGGCTTGTAGTGTTTTATAAATTTTTTTATTAAGAAAGATAAATCAAATGGAAGATATGTAATTTTTATACCGTTTAGATTTTTGACCGCAAAATCGTAAGCTCTAACTGAAAGGATTGTTATTAATAATTCATAGTCTTGGTAAGTTTTTAGATAGTTTATTATTGGCAGAGCTGTTTTTATCTCTCCAACGCTTGCACAGTGTATCCAAATTGTAGGCTTTTGTGTATCTATTTTTTTTAGTAAAAATCTCTCTTTAAGATGAAAATCGTATCCTTTCTTTTTGTAGTATAAGTATAAAACAGGTAAGACAATTATTAAAGCTAATGCATACAAAAGGCTGTAAATCAATTTAAACATCTCAAACCTTCACGTGTATATTACTAACAAAATAATATATTAATCACAATGACCATAGTATCTTTTTATAAGATAAATTTGTTGCAAAATAAGAAGTAAAAACTGCAACGCTTAGCATACTATACATAATTACAAGCTGGAAAAATACAGCCTGCAATGGATCAGCTCCGGCTAATACCATACCTGCTGTGATGCCCGGTATCCATATGATGCCAAGAGTTTTAAGATTGTTTAAGATAGGTATCATTGCTGCTTTAATAGAGTTTCTAATCTGAATTTTTTCTGCTTCTTTTAAAGATGCACCAATAGCAAGAAAAGCTTCTATTAAATCTAAATTATTTTTAACATCACTTCTAAATCTTTCTATCGTTTGAGTATAAGCATTCAAAGCATTGCCTATAATCATTCCACCGATTGGAACAATCTCATTGGCCTTTAACTGTAAAACTCCAAGCAAAACTAAGATTCCTATAATTATAAATGAAGACAGAAATATTGATAAAAACGCAATTTTGTAACCATCGTAAATTTTAACTGTTCTTTGTGCTGTAAATGTTGCAAATAATATCATAAAAAATAATATTAAAGTTAGCTCAAATGGATTAGAAAGCTTTAGAATGTATATTAAAGCATAGCCAAGTATCAAAAGCTGAAAAAAGGCCCTAATGCTGCTAATTAATACATCTTTTTCTAACCCTATCTTCTCTTTGTAGATTATGTACATTGAAATCAGTACAAGAGCATAAGAGAGAAAAAATTTATACTCAATATTCAATCTACAAACTCCTTACAGACTCTTTATAAAGTTTAATGCTGTTCTTCCGTTGTAAGTCCCATATTCTATTGCATAGGCTAATGCTTTTTCTATCAGTAGTCTTTCGTCCATGTTAATGTTGTAAATGGTGGCATAATGTTTAACTAATTTGATAAAATTTTCTTTGTCAAATTTAAAAAATCCAAGTCTTAAACCAAACCTATCCACAAGAGATAGTTTTTCTTCCAATATATCTGATTGTCTTGTGTACTGACTATCCTCTCTATCTGAAAATTTGATAGGAATTAGATTTTTCTTATTTGAAGTGACATAAAATAGCATATTTTCAGGAATTTCAAAAAGTCCACCATCAAGAATTGTTTTAAACTCTTTAAAGTCTTTCTCATCACTTTCAAACGAAAGGTCATCTATAAATAGAATAAAGTAAGCATCTTGATTTTTTATGATAGGATAAAGTTTAAATATGTTTAAAATATCTTCTTTTAATACTTGGATGATTTTTAAGCCTTTATCGGCAAACATTGGAAGCATAGCCTTTACTAAGGAAGATTTTCCTGTGCCTCTTTCTCCCCAAAGTAATACGTTATTTGCCGGCAGTCCTTTTACAAACTTTTCTGTATTTTTAACTATCTCTTGTTTTTGATAATCTATGCCTATTAGATTATCTATATTTACTTTTGCATAATATTTAACTGGCTGTAGAGCTGAGTTATAAAATAAAAACGCTGAATATTCTTTTAATAAAGAGTCTTCAATAAACGGCTCTTTAATGTAAGCTGACAGTATAAGGTCAAGCTTTTTTAGTATATCGTTAAGTATCTGCTGTTTACTCATATAGCCTTTGAAAATCTTCTTTCTTTTTTGTTTCTTAAATATACATCAAAAGTAGATGCGATATTTCTGATTAGAAGTCTTCCAATAGGCGACACGTCTATTCTGCCTGGATATAATATCAACAGTCCATCTTCCTCCATTTCTTTTAAGCTTTCTAATTCTTGTTTAAAATACTCATCAAATTTTATGTTGAATTTTTCTTCTATTTCTGATTTTATTAGTCTAAAATGACACATGAGCTTCATTATAACTTCTCTTCTAATAATATCATCTTGTGCTAGATAGACTCCTCTTTCTATTGGTAGCTGACTGTTTTCTATTGGCTCATAATATTCTCTTAAAACTTTGTAGTTTTGAACGTAAGCGTCATAAAGCATGCTTATAGAGGTAGCTCCAAATCCAAAAAGCTCAGCTTCTGCCTTTGTTGTGTATCCTTGGAAGTTTCTATGAAGAGTTCTTTCTCTTTGTGCTATTGCCAACTCATCATTCGGCTTTGCAAAGTGGTCCATACCGATGAACACATAGCCTGATTTTGTAAGCTTTTCTATTGTCATTTGGAGAATTTTTAGTTTTTCCTCCGGTGGCGGAAGAGTTTTTTCATCTATATTTCTTTGTAATCTTTTAAGCCATGGAACATATGCAAAGTTAAAAACTGCGATCCTATCCGGGTTTAATTTAATTGTTTTATCTATTGTATCTGAAAAGGTTTCAAGTGTCTGATAAGGTAGTCCATAGATTAAATCTATGTTTACACTTTCAAAGCCTGCTTCTCTGAACCATTTCATAACGTTTAAAATCATCTCTTCTGGCTGGATTCTGTTTACCGCCTGTTGTACTTTTGGATTAAAGTCTTGAATTCCAAAGCTTGCTCTGTTAAAACCTATCTTTCTCAGTAGGAAAATTCTATCTCTATCAACATGTCTTGGGTCTATTTCTATTGATATTTCTGCTTTTTCATCTATTTGAAATCTTTTTTTAATCTCATCAAAAAGTTCTACTGTCTCTTCATCTGAAAGATAGTTTGGAGTACCACCACCCCAATGAAGCTGAACAACTTTTCTATTGTTAGCATCAATAAGGGTTTTATATAGGTCCATCTCTTTATAAATATGGTCTAAATAAGGCTTAACTACTTCTTTTCTTCTTGTAATGATTACATTACAGCCACAAAAATGACAAGCATTTTCACAAAAAGGTATATGGAAATATAGAGATAATGGCGTTTTTCTTTCATTAGATTGGATTATTTTCTTTACATACTCAGCTTTATCTATATCTGGTGTAAATTCTGTAGCCGGTGGATAACTGGTATATCTTGGTGCTGGCTTATCGTATTTCTTTATCATATCAATATCGAACTCTACTTTTTGAGATAAAAATTCCATATTTATCACTCCTTTTTGATGCTAATTATTTAACATATTATAATTTAAATTTATTCTTGTCAAATTTTTATGGTGGATGTAAAGGAGTGAAAAAGTTAAGAGTTAAATATCTATGCGTATATTTAGAAATACCCTGTGTGAGAAATTCAATAAAAATATGAGATTCTTCTTTCATATGCTTGATTATCAAGTTTTCCTTGCCATCCTGAGGACTTTAGTCCGAAGGATCTCCTCTTTAAATTTTATGAAAATCGCTAATTTCTCATCCAAGTCATTTAATGTCGCCTTTACTACAGAATGTCAAAAATGACAAACAATATGACGCATGACGTGTGAAGTGTATAAAACTTTAAAAAATCATCACATCTTACATCTCGCTTATTTAGTGTATATATCCATCACAAACTTTACAATTTTCTCCTTCAATGGTAAAGATTTCATTACTTCTTTTTTTAGTTTATCAAAATCTTCTTTAAATTCTGCATACTCTAACTCTTTTACAATAAGCTCTAATTGGTCTATCAATTCTAAGGCTTCTTTATAATTTTTATTTTCTAAAAGTTCTTTAACAGCTTTCATGATAACCGGAATGTATTCTTTTTCTATTTTGAGATTGTAATCAATCTGTAGACCTTTTATAAAATTCTCTGCTGCTTCAATATTATTACCTTCCTTAGCTTTTTGCTTTCCTATCTCAAAATAGTATTTTGCCATATCAATAAAATAACTAATCTCTTCTGGAACTAAAATTATTGCCTTTTTCAAATTTTCTATTGCTTCTTGATAATTTCCAATATTTGCCAAGGCATGAGCTTTATAAACATAAGCATCCACGAAATACTTATTTTTTTCTATAGTCCTATTAAATTGTTCAATAGCTGGCTGATATTTACCGGCGTTATAAAAGATTTTACCAAGAGAGTAATAGTATCTATCATCCCCTTCTTGATGAGAAACTTTTTCAAGATATTTCATTGCTTTCTCATCATTTCCAGATATAAGCTCTATCTGTGCAAGAAGAGAATACGCTTCTTTTAGTTTTGGATTTAACTGGATTGCTTTTTCTAAATCTTTTTTGGCCTCTTCAAACTCTCCTTTTTGTATATAGACTCTACCTCTTTCAAAATAGGCATCTGCATAATCTGGTTTTAATCTAATTGCTTCTGATAGTTCAACAATTGCAACTTCCAAACTTTCTTGGTTTAGGTCATGGGTTGCAACTTTACCTCTCCAATAATGAACCTCTGGAATTTCTGGGTCTAACAAAATAGCTTCGTCTAATAAAGTAATTGCCATCTCAAAATTTTCATTTTCGTAATGATAAATAGCTTTGTTTAATAGGTGGTAAGCTTCGCTTGCAACACTCATTTTAAATACCTCTAAAATTTATGATACTATTTATTATAATGCTTTTTTAAAAATAATGATGAAAAAAGTGATAAAAATCATAAAAGATAATAAATATGTAAAGTTTGCTATAAAAGTTTTTCTAAATCTTACTTCAGTATTTATTTTTTTATCAATCATAATCTTAATTTCTTTGTATGTGATTTCTAACTATAGGTTAATTCTTAATCAGTTTGGAATTTTCATAGAAGATGATTGTAATTTATCAAAAAATCAATTTTATTGTAATTATATAAAAATAACAGACAAAAAAGAATTTGACGTTAACTTAGAAAAAGTCAGCGGAACATTTAATCTAAAAAGTTTATTCAACACAGAACCTATTTTAGATTTAAACATTGAAAACCTAAAAGGCACATACATAAATGATTTAAAAGCTCCTCCATCTAAAAAGATTGATGGAATTTTTTACACTTACCTAATCACTAACTATGTATCAGCAAACATAAAGAATGGTGAATTTTTAGTCAAGAACATAGAAGAAAATGCAGATTTAAACATAAAGAATATAAGCTTGTACAATATTGATAATGGCATTTATGTTAAAAATGATGTTTCTATAGATTATTTAAAGTCAGGAAAAACTTATAATTTCATCATAAAAAATCAATCAAATAATCCGGCTTTGACTGTGTATCCAAATAAACTAATCACAAAAAATATATCCATTACAACATCTTACTTTAAACCAGAAAATCCAAATTTATTGATAAAACAACTTATTTTAAATGATGACAAAACTTTTAAAATAGATGCAAATCTTAAAGCATCAAATCTTGTTTATGAGAGTATCAACCTTATAAATCTTAATGCTGATTTAAACATAGAAAAAAAGAAAGATGTAAAAGTTTCTTTTAATGGAAATGTTGCAAAGATATTACGCGAAAATATAAGCGTTACTAATCAAAAGTTTGATGGAGAATTAGAGTTAATTGAAAAAGATAAAACTTTCTTAAAAGGTAAGTTAAAAAGCAGCATTAATAATCTGATTGCTGATAATATGTCATTTGGAGAGTTGAATTTAGATTTAAAATTCGATTATGATAAATCTCAAAAAATTACTGGGAAATTAAGCTCAAATTTTGCAAATGGAAGCTTTGACTTTAACGAAAAAAGACTAATTTTAGACTTAAATACTTCATCAATTAAAAATGTTTTATCTCTGTTAAAACATAAAGATGAAATTCTTAGCTCTATTGACGGCTCGGCGAATTTAAAGATTGATTATCCGTTAGACTCTAAAATCTTAAAATTTGAAATAAAATCAAACAATCCAACATTTTTAGGCTTTAAATATGAATCTTTAAGCGGTAGTGGTAATGTAGACTTAAAAAATTATAGTATGTCATTTTCTGGAAACTCCTTTTCAAAGACTTCAAAATTAGATTTTAACGGAAGTGTAAATCAGTTTAATTCAGAAAATCTAAACTTTAAGGTTAGTCTATCATTTGATAATACAATTCTTGAAAATTTAATGTTTTTAAAAAATATCCCAATCAAAGGAGTAGTTAATGGTAGCGGTGTAATTTTCGGAAATTTAAAATCTTTTGAAATAAATCTAAATGGATTGGCTAAATCTTTTAGTTATGAAGAAATTAATCTAAGCAATGTCAATTACTCATTAAATTTCAAAGATAAAAATCTAACTGTAAATGGAAATTATCAAAGCAGTCTTAATTATGTTGTTAATGCTGATTTGAATAAGAATAAAACAGATATAAATCTTGTGCTTAAAGATTTTGACCTATCTCCTGTATATCCATTCTTGAAAAAGCATGTTGAAATTTTAAATAGATTTAATGTGTATAAATCTTCTGGAAATGTCGATATATCTATTGAAAATAAGCAGTGGAATGTAAAGTTAGACTTGCAAGACATAAAAGCTCAAGAAAAGGAATTTAATATACCTTTAAACATTAAACTCTCTGGAATGATTACGGAAAAATTAAAAGATTTAAAAATAACAGCCCAAGCTAATAAGTTTAACTTCAAAGACTACTTTATAGACGATTTAAATTTAGATTTAAAGCTTTTAAATGATAGGTTGAATTATTCGCTGAAAATAAATTCAAGTAATCTAAATGATAAATTCAAAAACCTTAGCCTTTTAGCAGATGGATTATATTCAATTTCAGAAAATAAGATAAACGGAAATCTATCTTCAAGCCTAAATATACCAAATGGAAAGCTAAGTTTCAGCGGAAGAATTTCTGGCGGATTAGATAAATATGACGGTAGCTTAAAAATATCCATTTTAAAAGATGGTAAAGAAACAGTCATAAATCCAAAAATAAGTGGAGATAAAGACAAATTAGTTGCAAATATTGATGGATTAAATTATGAAATAAATAAAAGAATTAAACTAAATACTGGTGATGGAATATTAATCATCAACTTTAATAAAGATGATTTTTCAAAAAGTAGTGGAATAATAGAAATAAAAGATTTTGAAATAAAAGAAAATGAACTTTCTTTAATAAAGCTAAAGGAATTAAAAGGTATTATTAAAGATATAAGTATTCAGTTTTCAAACCTATACTTTGAAGGCATCGCAAAAGGCTATATAAATAAGCTAATTTATAATCTTGACAATGAAATCTTAGATGTTTTGGTAAAAGGTGAACTTGACAAAAGATATATCTCTCAGTTTTTAAAGTACGTTATTTTAGACGGTAAAGTTAGTTTTGTTTATGGGTACAATGGAAAAATTGACAAGATTTTAGAAGATAGTGAATTAAACCTAATTGGCAATAATATGAATCTAAAAACTCCTTACATATCAAATATCGTAAGTATAGATAAGTTTAATATTAAAATGAAAGATTTGTTATATGTTGATATAAAGGGAAATACAAGGTCGTCTTTCGGAGATAGTTATATCCAAATAATTGGAAATATAAATCCTGACGCTAAAATAGGAGCTATTAAGATAATTTCTCAGGTTCTACCGGTTAAATATCAAAACATGTTTAACAGTGTTTTAAATACAAATACAGATGTAAAAATTGAAAAAGATAAAATTCTTATAAACAGCTTAAATCAAACAACAGGAAAAATAAAAATTGAGCCTGAATTCTTTACAAAAGAATCAAAAGAAGAAAAGCCTGAATTTTTGAAAAATATAAATTTAAACGTAAAAATCAATACTTTCTCTCCTATCTTTGTTGAAGGAAGCTGGGGAAAAGTTTATGCAGAAGGTAAATTAGATATCACAGGAACAGCATATAATCCAATCGTAAATGGAAATATAAGAATCAATTATGGAAAGGTTGACTTTTTAAAAGTCAAATACAACGTTGATTACATTGATTTAAAAATAATAAATAATAAAGCATATGTAAGCGGAAGATTGTCAACGCAAGTATCCGGAACTTATATTTATGTAAATCTATCAGGACCGGCTGAAAATATAAAATATGATTTCTTCTCAACCCCACCAAAATCAAAAGATGAAATACTTACTTTGCTATTAATAAAACAAACACCTGAACAGTTAGCATCAAGCGGTCTATTTAATATTCTTGGTGGTGTTGCAAAAATTTTATCACCGTTTAAAGAAGAAAGTGAAGAATCAGGACTGTTTGGAACAGGGTTTAATGTAAATGTTATTCCATCTTACAACCCTACACAGGGTATTACGTTTAACGTCTACGTACAAAAATACCTTACAAGAAAAATCTATTTAGGCTTATCAAGACCTGTTGGAAACACTTTGAATACTTTTGGTTGGTATGAAGGTGGATATAGATTCACAGAAAGAAGTTCTTTTGTAATTAAATTCTTTGAAAACAATGCAAGGTCTGGAGAAATTACGTTTACATTACCGTTTGATTTTTAAAGTTGAAATTGAGTCTGCTTACAAAAATCCGCATCAAATCCATATCGTCATTTCTGAGCGAAGCTAAGAATCTCCACCTTTTACCTCTCACTTTCTCACTTACTTACTTTCTCACCTTATTTAAAAAAAAGAAGATCCTTCGGACTTACGTCCTCAGGATGACAGAGAAAGGTTAAATGTCAAGCATTAAAGAAGGGTAACCTTATTTGTCATTCTACAGATCGGCGAAAAAATCTCTACCTTTTACTGAATTTCTTACGCGACGTAATTTAAAACCTTATTCTCTCCATTTTATAGAACATCCCATTGATGGATACTGAACCGGGTTTATTGGTTTTCCTTCTGCTAAGTTTGTAATCGCTTCTTTTAATTCTTCTTTTGTAACTTTTGATTCATCTTGCCAATTATCATCAATTCTTCCATGATATACAAGCTTATGGTCTTTATCAAATAGATAAATATCTGGTGTACACTGTGCTTTAAAAGCTTTTGCTACTTCTTGAGTTTCGTCTATTAGATAAGGAAATGGAATTCCCCATTCTTTTATCTTTTCTATCATTTTCTCCGGTGCATCTTCTGGATAATTTGGATGGATATTTGGATTTATTGCAACTGTATTTATACCAAGTTCTTTTGCGTATTTAGACAATCTTATTAACCTTGGCCATACAGCAATAGCATAGGGGCAGTGATTGCAAATAAAGACTACCAATAACCCTTTTTCACCATACAGGTCATCACTTTTATAAACATTACCGAATGTGTCTTTTAGTTCAAAATCTGGCATTCTTGTTCCAAGTGGTATATCAACTGAATACATTAAAGCCATGTTTAACCTCCTTTGAAAAATTCTATTAATTCATTTAGTTTTTTAACTTCTATTTGACCTGGTGCGAAAGATTGTCCTATATACGTATATGTTATCAAACTTCCAAACATAAATCCAGTCACTCTTGTAATTTTGCCAATCTCACCCATTGATATAGCAACAATATTTTTATCCTTATTTTTATTAGTGATACACATAACCCTTGCCACATCTTCAAAGGTATTGGCTTTAAAGGCATATTTTACTATATCTGCTCCTTGGATTTTACAATCGTCAATTAATTTTTGGATTTCATCTTCTGTCGGTGTTTTTTCAAAATCATGATAAGACATTAAAAGCAATTTACCTTTGCTTTTGGCAATTTCTTTAACTTTTTCTTTTATGTTTGTTGATGTGTACTCTATATCTATGATATCAACAAAATCAATAACAGCATTGAAGATTTTCAATCTTTCAGAATCCGGTATATCTGACCCTCCTTCTAACTTACTTCTTACGGTTGCGATGGTATAAAAATCATAATACTTAACTTTATTAGCCACTTCTTTTATGTGATTTAATTCTTTGTTTTCAAATTGGTCTATACGTAGTTCAATAATATCGATACTATTTATAATTGCATTGTTTAATGTGATTTCTAAATCTTTGTCTGTTATGGGCAGTGCAATCATTGGTGTTTTTTTAAACATTCTTTTCCTCCCATGGTTCGTATTCTAAAATCTGGTTAAAAGTATATGAACATTTTTCCGGAAAATCTTTTTCTGTTGGCTTTCTTCCGAAATATTTGTTTGCTAAATGTTTATTTTCTGGATATTTAAACCAGTTAATCAATCTTCTAACTGCACTTTTCCAAGCTAATTCAATTTCTTCTTTTGCTTTATTCTTTAATGAGGGGCTTTCTTCAAATAAGTCATAAATCTGATTTCTTGATGAAAGAATACTTCTAACCCAGCTATTTCCCATGTTTTCATTTTCTCTAAAGTTCTCCCATTTATAAAGATGCTCTAAGATAATAGCCATAAAACTAATTACACTTCTAAGTTCGCTTCTTCCCATACTCTCAAGCTCCTCTATCACATTGTCCCAGTCTACCAAATCAAACTCTTTGTTTTTAAGAAGTTCTACGTTTTCTATTATCCACTTGTAGAAATCTTTATCGTATAATGATTTTAGCTCTTCTTTACTGACAGTTTTTGTAGCCATGGCAACACCTCTTTAAAAGTTTGCTATTGTGATAAAATATATACCTTCAAAATTTTAGCACAAAATAAATAACCGTTGAAAAACACAGGAGAAATAATGTTTAGAGTCGCAATAGTAGGAATACCAAACGTCGGTAAATCTTCATTGTTTAACAGAATTATAGGACAAAGGAAAGCCATTGTAGAGGATATACCCGGTGTAACGAGAGATAGAATTGTATCTACTGCAGAATGGAGGGGTGTAAAATTCGAAGTGGTGGATACTGGCGGGTATATTACCGGCGATGAAGATAAATTCGCTCCATACATAAGAAAACAGGTTGAAAAAGAACTTGAATTATCAGATCTGTTTATTTTTGTTGTTGATGGAAAGCAAGGATTAACCCCGCTTGATAAAGAGATTGCAAACATTCTTCACAGAACCGAAAAACCTGTCATTGTAGCAGTCAATAAAATTGACGACCCGGAGAAAGAAAAATTAGCATATGAATTTTATGAACTTGGATTTGAGAATATTATTCCCATATCTGCCATTCAAAAACTTGGTTTAGCAGAGTTGTTGGATAAAGTTGTTGAGTATATTCCGGAGTATGAAAAAGAAATTCAAGAAGAGGAAGAAAAAGAAGAAAAAAGAGATTACATAAAAGTTGCTATCGTTGGAAAGCCAAACGCCGGAAAGTCCTCTTTAATAAACGCACTTTTAAATGAAGAAAGAGTTTTAGTTTCCGAGATACCCGGAACTACAAGAGATACTGTTGATATTTTGTATGAAAAGGACGGGCAAAAATTTCTGTTTTTAGATACTGCTGGAATGAGAAAAAAATCAAAAGTAGATTTTGGATTAGAATTTTTTTCTGTAGGAAGAACGATAGAGGCTATAGAAAAGGCTGATGTGGTTGTCCTTGTGATAGATGCAAATCAAGGAGCAACAGAGCAAGATACAAAGATAGCAGGATTGATCCAAAGAAGATACAAGCCGGCAGTAATTGTTATAAACAAAATTGATACTGTTGATAAAAAAACTTTAGAAAAAGTAGAAAAACAAGTTAGAGAAAGGTTATATTTTATAAGCTATGCACCAATAGTGTTTACATCTGCAAAGACAAAAGAAGGTTTAGATGAACTATTGGAAAAGATTGTCTATGTTTACAATCAAGCATGGAAAAGAGTAGGCACAGGTCAGTTAAACAGAGCTATAAAACAAATACAAAATCTAAGACAACCGCCTACATATCAAGGTAAACCTTTAAAGATCTACTATGCTACGCAGCTTGAAGGTAAACCACCTGCATTTTTACTTTTTGTTAATAAAGCCGAAGGCTTCAAAGAAAATTATGTAAAATTTTTAGAAAACAATTTAAGAAAATTACTTGGATTGGAAAATGCACCGATAAAATTAATATTCAGAGGAAAAGAAGAGGAAAAAGATAAATGATAGCCTATTCATTGCAACTTAATTTAGAGCTTGGAAATGTTGAAAGTAACATTAAAAAAGTATTTGATATTTTAAAGTCAGATAAGATTAAATCAGAATCTTTAGTTTTGCTACCCGAGATGTTTAGCTGCGGCTTTGATAATGAAAGGCTTTTGGACCATTCAAGAAAAACACCAAAAATTTATAGAGAATTACAAAAAATTTCTCATGATAAAAAACTTGTTATAGCCGGGACATTGCCCGAAAGAAAAAGAAATGATATTTACAATATGGGATTTGTAATAGATAATGGAGAGATTACAGCAAAAAGACCAAAGATAAAACTGTTTACCCCAACAGATGAACATAAATATTATAAAGCTGGTAAAAATATACATTTAGATATAACAGAGAGTTCAGCCGGTAATCTTGGATTTATGATATGCTTTGAGCTTAGATTTCCTAATATATCTTACAATCTAAGAAAGAAAGATGTTGAAATTATCCTTGTGCCTGCACAATGGGGAAAGGAAAGGGCTGAACATTTAAAAATACTATCAAGAGCGCGAGCGATAGAAACTCAGTCTTATGTAATTATATCCAATACCGTTGGCAAAATAGGAGATTTAGAATATGCAGGAAATTCTGCCATATACTCACCATGGGGAGATATTCTTGATATTGAAAGAAATGAAGAAGGTATAATTTCTGCGGAAATAGATTTGGATGAGGTGTATAAAATAAGAAGTAAAATAAAGATGGAGTTTTGAGGATGGATTACAGAAAAAGATTAGAAGAGCTGATTAGAGAAAGAGCTTTAAAAGTAGCAGATGAGCCAATTTTTAAGCTTTCTTCCGGGAAAATGAGTAATTATTACTTGGATTTAAGAACAATCACATTAGACCCGGAAGGTGGATATTTAATCGGAAATCTAATTTATGAGATGGTTAAAGATAAAAAGCCTGATGCTGTAGGTGGTTTAACTCTTGGAGCTGACCCTATTGCATACGCTACATCTTTAATTTCTTTTATAAATAAAAATCCTATCAAGCCTTTTGTGGTAAGAAAAGAGCCGAAAGGTCATGGCACTGGAAAGCAGATTGAAGGAAATATAAAACCGGGTGAAAGTGTGTTTATTCTTGAAGATGTTGTAACTACAGCCGGGTCTTCTCTTAAAGCTTGCAAAGTGGCAAAAGATTTTGGATTAAATATTCTTGGTGTGATTGCGTTAGTCGATAGAGAGGAAGGCGGAGAAGAGAATCTGAGAAAAGAAGGCTTTGAGCTAATATCGGTGTTTAAGGTTTCAGAGTTTTTGAAAAAGTAAGATATAGAGTTCTCTTATTCAGTTTGAGAGTATTCTAGGCAATTTGTAGAATTATAATATAATCTTACCGTCGGCTTACATCTAACAAAAACTGATATTTCCTATCAGCTTGTTAGACTTCGACCCTCTATACCCATTAGGGTATAGACTTACCCGCCTTGCTATTCTACCTATTGGGTAGAAATCGCAGGAGCTTGATTTCTTGCCTTTTAACAAACTTGGCACGTTTCTATTGAAACATTAGCCAAGCTTATGTATATTATACGACAAATCTAATAATTTATCAAAAGAGTGTTCCGAAATTTTTGTAAATTTGCCTTTCCTTGTCATCCTGAGGACGAAGTCCGAAGGATCTCCTCTTTTAAAAAGGTGAGAAAGTGAGTAAGTGAATAAGTGAGAGGTAAGAAAAACAGGAGATTCTTCGCTCGGCTGTAGAATGACACGAATGATGGTTTTATTATATAGCAGCGAAGTGAAGGATCTCCTTTTTAAATGTCTTTTAAAAGGAAGAGAAACAAAAAGGGGGATTCTTTGCCTGACTGCAGAATGACGGACGAAAGGTTAATTAATTTTCAGACTTAGTTAAAATTTTGAACATTCCCAGTTTTTGCAATTCAATCCCACCTTGTAAAAGGTGAAGAGTTCTCGCTGGTTATGGTAAAAATAAGATAGTTTTTGTCTGTCAATTATCTAACTTTCTCATCTTTTCACTTTTTCACTTTCAAATAAAAAAGCCCGCGTGAAGCGGGCAAGGATTAGGGAGGTAAGCCTAAGGGATTATATTAGTGAATATTTTTCCAAATTTTCTTTTTCCATGCAAAAGTTAATCCAGCCATGACTAATAAGTAGCCTAATACCCAAACACCTAATCTATTTCTTTGGTCTCTGTGTGGGTCTGCTATCTGATCAAGATAAGCTACAGTTTTTTCTGTTGCTTCTTTTGTTAAACCAAGTCTTGGCATTGATGTACCAGGAAGACCATTTTGAGGATTGTTTATAAAACTTTCTAAGTATTCTAATTCCTTAGCTCTACCCATAACAGATAAATCTGGTGGGAATTTTCCAAGATATGCTTTTAAGTTATCTTTTGGAGTTTCTGCTTCAATTTTTTGATATTTTACAGAGTGACATCTTCCGCAAGCTTCAACTACTATTTCTTTACCTGTTAAATCTTTCTTAGCAACAGAAGACAAGTAAGCAATTATATTAGCCACATCTTCGTCAGAAAGCTGAGCCATAGGTGGCATTGCAAGCTTTGGATTTTTTGTTGATTCTTGAGGATTTTTAATAAACGCAGCAAGGAATTTATGGTCTACGATTGCAGCAATGTTTGATAAATCTGGAGGAACAACGTTAAAAGACGTTATAGCAGCATTTTTATCCATTCCTGGATTTATACCATCATTTTTTACACCGTGGCAAGATGCACAGTTCGCCATAAATAACTCTTTTCCTTTTGCAGCATCGCCACCAGTTGGAGCAGATACTTTTAAATCAGAGTATACATAATCTGGTTTTTTGACTTCTCCGTGCATAACAGAATGTGCATATGGTTCTATCCCCCAGTATCCTATCAGAACTATTACAACCAGTATTGCTAATATTTTAAGTTCTTTCATAATTATCTACCTCCTGCCACTTTTTTCTTTTCTATTTTTGAAACAATAGGAAGTGCCAAGAAGAATGCGAAGTAAATTAAGCTACCAACAAATCCAAGCCAAGCATACAATCCAGTAGGAGGTAATTTTCCAAGAATTGTTAAGAAAACAAAGTCAGCGATAAATATCCAGAAAAGAACTTTATAGATTGGTCTATGCTTTCCGCTTACGATTGGAGATGTGTCAAGCCATGGTAAAAATGCTGCAATAAACATACTAAGAACAAATGCGATAAGTCCAAGGTTTTGGCTAAAGAAGAATCCTCTTAAAACTTCATAAAACGCCAAGAAATACCATTCTGGATAAATATGCATTGGAGTTTGTAAGTAGTCCGCAGGTTGAAAGTTAATTGGGTCCATTGCAAATTCATATTGATAGAAAACTAAATAGAAGAAGAAAATTAAGAAAATTGACATAACAAAGAATTCCTTAGCCATAAATACTGGCCAGAATGGGATTCCTTTTCCATGTTTTTTCTCTTCTTTTGTGTAATGTTCACCATCTTCGTTGTTTGAACCAGGTATTCTAACTGCATAAAGGTGAATTGCTGTAAATACAATAAGTAATAATGGTAAAAATACTACGTGTAATGCAAAGAATCTTGTCAATGTTGCATCTTCAACTATGTAGTTACCTCTTATCCAAATAACTAAATCTGGACCAATAAATGGGATTTTTTCAAATAATGTAGTGATTGTTTGAGCTGCCCAGTAAGACATTTGACCCCAAGGAAGAAGATAACCAGTAAATGCTGTTGCAGACATTAAAACAAAAAGAATGTATCCTGTAATCCATACTATTTCTCTTGGTGCTTTAAAAGAACCATAGTAAATTCCTCTTGCCATATGGATAAATAAAACTAAAAACATAATAGATGCACCAACGGCATGCGTATGCCTAAATAACCATCCGTACTCAACATCCATCATTATTGTTTTATTGACACTGTCAAATGCAAGGTGTGCATCTGGTTTGTAGTACATCAATACAAAAATACCACTTACTACTAATATTGCAAAAACAAGCATTACAAGTACGCCAAAACTCCATAAAAAGTTAATATTTTTTGGCACATAATACTCTGTAAGCATTACTTTTACAAGTTCTCTAACGGCTAATCTCTCATCCAACCAATCTATAAATTTCATCTTCAACCTCCTCTATGTTTTTATGTAGTTAGACCTTTTTCTTTCATTTGTTTGTATTCAGGACCTTCTTCACCTAAAACAATAGTAGTTCCTTGAATTTTAAATGGTGGAACATCTAACGGTCTTGGTGGTGGTCCAAATATGTTTTTTCCGCAAGCATCATACTCACCGCCATGACATGGGCAGTGCCAAATTTTTTTGTCTGCTTCCCAGTTTGGAATACAACCAAGGTGCGTACAAATACCCATTACGACTGTGTACTCGTCTTTTACACTTCTGTCTTTGCATTGAACCATGTCCGGAGTTTTTCTCAAAACAAATACAGGTTTTCCTCTCCACGATACAACTTTAAGTTCTCCAGGTTGCACTGTTGAAATGTCAAAGCTTACTGTTGCTTGGGCTTTTACTTCTGGAAGTGGTTCCCAAGTTTTATACATTCCATACAAAACTCCACCAACGCCTACCGCAGCCCATCCACCCATAGCATACAGTAGGAAGTCTCTACGGGACATTTTTTCATCTGCCATAACTTTACCTCCTGCTAAATTTTTAATGATAATTATCATAACCCGTTTTAAACAGTTTGTAAATACTTACTAAATTAAATTCTGATTTTTTATATTTCATTGATATCTATCAATTTTTTATAGAAGAACATTTTACCGGTATATCAGATATGAAAATTATATGTCGGGGTGAGAAACTCAATAAAAGTAGGAAATTCTTTGGCGGCTGCAGAATGACAACTTTACTTCCACTTTTCCACTTTATTTTTCACCCTGAGGACGTAAGTCCTAAGGATCTCTTTTTTAATTCAATAAAAACGACTAATTTCTCATCCAAGGTATATTTTCCAATAAACAATGTCTATGTGTTATAATTTTAAAATGAAAAAGTTCAAATTTAATAAGACAAATATATACGTAAGCGAAAAATCTGATGGAAATTTCAGAGATAGAAAAAACTTGGAAAGAGTCAAAAAAGAATTAAATCTAAAAGAAATCTTTCTGCCAAATCAAAAACATACAAACATCGTTTTAAACTACAATGAAGATTTAACTCAGCCGTCAGATGCAGTTTATACAGATAAACCAGCTGCTGCCGTTGGAGTGCTAACTGCAGATTGTATACCATTAGTTTTATTCAATGATAATGAAATATCTTTAATTCATGCAGGTTGGAGAGGATTATTAGGCGGAATTGTGGAAAATGCATACAAAAAATTTAAAGATAAATCTAATATATTTGCTTTTATTGGTCCATCTATAAGAGGATGCTGTTATGAAGTTTGTTTTGATTTTATAAATCAGTTGAACATATCAAATGATTTCTTTACAATATCTAAGGATAAATATTTTGTTGATTTAAATAAAATTCTTAAAAATAAGCTTGAAAAATTGCATGTTAATGTAGTATACGAGATTGATGAGTGTACAAAATGTGGTAAAAACTTTTTTTCTTACAGAAATGGCAATTTAGAAGAGAGAATTTTAACCTTAGCATTTATTGAAGGAGAATAGGGATGGGATTAAAAGATTTTGTAGATAAGCTTAAAAATATAAAAAAAAGCAGGATAAAGATTGAAGAAGGAGCCTGGATAAAGTGTGATAAATGTAAGAACATTTTATATATAGAGGATTTATTAAAAAACTTAAAGATATGTCCTCATTGTGGATATACTTTTAGAATGAATGCAAAAGAGAGGGTAGATTCTCTTTTAGATAAAGTTTATTCTTATGACCTTTTTCCGAAGATAAAACCTGTTGATATTATAGGATTTAAAGACACAAAAAGATACAAAGACAGGCTTAAAGAAGCACAGGAAAAAACAGGCTTAAACGATGCAATCATCATAGCTCATGGAAATATTTATGATAGAGAAGTTGTTTTAGCATCTATGGACTTTAACTTTATGGGCGGTAGTATGGGAAGTGTCGTAGGTGCTAAATTTGTTAGAGGAGTTGAGTTTGCTATAGAAAAAAGTATACCTTTTATCTCTGTTGCAGCATCCGGTGGAGCAAGAATGCAGGAAAGTATAGTCTCTTTAATGCAAATGGCAAAGACTGCAATTGCGATAGACAGATTAAATAAAGCAGGGATTTTGTATATTTCTGTTTTAACAGACCCGACAATGGGTGGTGTTTCCGCAAGCTTTGCATTTCTTGGAGATATAATAATAGCGGAACCAGAAAGTTTAATAGGATTTGCCGGTCCAAGAGTTATAGAACAAACTATTAGACAACAGCTTCCAGAAGGCTTTCAACGAGCAGAGTTTTTATTAGAAAAAGGACAGATAGATATGGTAGTGGATAGAAAAAATCTAAAAAAGACAATATATACTTTAATAAGACATACTCATGGATAGAAACGTAATAGTTATAGTAGGTGCCCATAATAGCGGTAAAACAACCTTTATTGAAAAAGTGGTATCTATACTATCTGAGGAAGGTATAAAAGTAGCATATATTAAACATGATCCAAAAGGCAAAGCTAAAACAGATACAGAAGGAAAAGACAGTTATAGAATTTATAACGCAGGAGCGACAGAGGTTATAGTAGCATCTCCAAATAAAATATCGCATTTTAAAAAAGTTCAAGACTATATATTAGAAGATTTAATAAAATCTGTAGACCCAAAGATTGATATAATAATAGTAGAAGGATTTAAAACCGCTAAAAACTTTAAAAAATTTGAAGTAATCAGAAAACAAGAGAATAGAGATTTAATGCTGAAAGACGATTTGGATTTAGTTGGAGTGATAACCGATTATTACGATTTTCCATTAAGATTTGATATTAATAATCCGAAGGAATTTATTGACTATTTAAAATCAAGTATGTTGGGGGCGAAATGATGCTTCTTCATATAATTTTTGCCGGAAGAGTCCATGGTGTTGGCTTTAGAAAGTTTGTGAAAAGGAAGGCAGATGAGTTTGGAGTAAAAGGTTTTGTTAGAAATCTACCAGATGGGACTGTTGAAGTTTTAGCAGAAGGAGATGAAGAAACATTAAAATCTTTTTTTGACGCTATTGAAAACGGACCCCCTTTAGCTGAAGTAAACGGCATTAGATATGAATTTATTGAAAAAGACGGAGGCTTTGATGAGTTTAAAATTGAGTATTAAAATAGGTTTGTTTTCTTCTATTTTTCCTTTAATTGCCTTTGCTGAAACATACACAGTTCAGAAAGGAGATACACTTGAGAAAATAGCAAGAAAATTTAACGTTAGCGTAGAAGAAATAAAAAAGGTAAATAATATAAAAGATGAAAGAAAAATAAGAGATGGAATGAAATTAGAAATACCAACAAAAGAGACTAATTCTAAGAAAGAAACTAAGAAAGAAATTAAAAAGACATCAAAAAAAGAATCTGAAAGAAATAAAGAATTAACTTATGTAGTTCAAAAGGGAGATACATTAGAAACGATAGCTAAAAAATATGGATTTACTGTTAAAGAACTTATGGATTACAACGGTATGAAGGATGAAAAAATCTTTGCAGGGGATGAGCTTAAGATACCCCCAAAAGGCGCAAAAATAGCACAAAAACAAGAACAAAAAGAACAAGAAAAAAGAGACTTGTCAAGCTGTGAAGTTTATGTTTTAAAACGTGGTGGAACATTAAAGCACGTATCTAAAAAACTTGGCGTAAATGTTAAAACCTTAGAAAAATTAAACAATATTTCGGCTGATAAGTGGCTAAAAGCTGGAGAAAAAATTTGTATCGGAGAAAAGAAGGAGGAAAAAACAGCCGAGACAACCCAAAAGAAAGCTTCAGAATGTACTTTAGTTTATAGACCCAAAAGTACAGTTTCTTTAAATGAAATTTCAAGAAAATTCAACGTACCTGTAGAAAAACTCAAAAATTGGAATAATTTATCAAAATCAACAATTCCGGCCGGTCAAGAAGTCTGCGTAGCTAAAGAAGAGGTTGAGTCTGAACAAGCAACCCAAGAAGAGAAAAAAACAAAAATTATAGTTTATAAAGTAAAAAGAGGAGATACGCTTGAAAAGATTGCAGAAAAATTTGGTGTTTCTAAAGAAGATATTATCTCATTAAACAATCTTAAAAGAGAAAAAGTTTACTATGGTCAAAGACTGAAAATACCGGCAACTGTTGCTATTAAAACAGAACAACCTGAAAAACCGAGAGAAAAAGAAAAGTCAGAAGAAACTCAAGTTAAAGTAGAGACCAAGCAACCACCTTTACCAAAACCTGTTGAACCAAAAGAAACCGAAAAAGAGACTGTAAAGTTAGAAGGTGTTAAATTATCATGGCCTGTAAAAGGTAATGTTGTAGCTAAATTTCAAAATGACGAACAGGTTAGACATCTTGGTATAGATATAGAAACAGACTGCGGTCAAAGTGTAAAAGCTGCTGCAGATGGAAGAGTTATTTATGCCGGAGATGGAATAAAAGCATTTGGAAACTTGGTAGTTATAAGACACAATAACGGATTAACAACTGTATATGGATATTTGGATGATATATCCGTTAGAGAAGGAAAGGTTGTCAATAGAGGAGATGTAATAGGTAAAGCTGGAAAGCTTAAGAATTCTGACAAATGTGGAATTTATTTTGAAGTTAGAAAAAATGTAACACCTGTAGACCCATTGAATATTTTAGAATAAAGGAGTGACAGAATGGTTGAAGAATTTCCGCGAATAAAGAGATTACCACAATACGTTTTTGCTGTAGTTAATGATTTAAAGGCAAGGTTAAGAAAAGAAGGTGAAGATATAATAGACCTTGGTATGGGAAACCCTGACCTACCACCAGCACCGCATATAATAGAAAAACTTTGTGAATCAGCCAAAAAGAAAACAACCCATAGATATTCTATGTCTCAAGGAATTCCAAGATTAAGAAAAGCTATAACAGACTTTTATAAAAAAAGATATGACGTTGATTTAGACCCGGAAAAAGAAGTTATTATGACCATTGGTTCAAAGGAAGGTTTAGCGCATCTTATGCTTGCAATGCTTGAGCCGGGCGATATAGCAATGGTGCCAAGTCCAAGATATCCTATTCATTACTACGCACCGGTAATAGCAGGGGCAAGCGTTTTAACAGTTCCGCTACCTTTTGAAGGGGATGACTCTCAAAAACAAGAGCAGTTTTTAAAAAATATTTATGAAACATATGAAGACTCTTACCCTGAAGCAAAGGTATTGATTCTAAACTTTCCAAACAATCCAACGACAATGACAGTTGATATAGAATTTTTTAAAGAAATTGTTAAATTTGCTAAAAAGAAAAAATTATGGATTGTCCATGACCTTGCATATGGAGACTTATGTTACGATGGATATAAAGCTCCAAGCATTCTTCAAGTAGAAGGCGCAAAAGATGTTGCAGTAGAAACTTACTCTTTAACAAAAGGTTTTTCAATGGCTGGTTGGAGAGTAGGATTTGTTCTTGGAAATGAAACCTTAGTATACAATCTTAAAAGAATAAAAAGTTATTTAGATTATGGAATGTTTACACCTATACAGGTTGCAAGCATCATCGCCTTGGAAGGTGATTATTCAGTTGTGGAAAAAGCAAGAGATATTTACAGCAAAAGACTCGATATTCTTGTTGATGGATTAAATAAAGCCGGCTGGAATGTACAAAAGCCGAAAGCAACCATGTTTTTATGGGCTAAAATCCCGGAAAAATTCCAACATATGGGTTCTGTTGAATTTAGTAAGTTTTTATTAACAGAAGGAAAGGTAGCCGTTGCACCGGGTATTGGCTTTGGTGAACACGGGGAAGGTTATGTTAGATTTGCTGTTGTAGAAAACGAAAAACGAATAAGACAGGCGGTTTCTAACATCAAAAAATTAATGAGAAAGTAATGTTCTTGTACATTATTAAAAGACTTTATCAAATGATTCCCATTTTGCTGGGAATCACTTTTTTATCCTTTCTTATCATTCAAATGGCACCGGGTGATTACTTAGACCAGCTTAAAATGAACCCTCAAATCTCAGAAAAAACTTTAAAACAGCTTGAAGAAACTTACGGATTAAACCAACCAATTTTAGTTCAATACTTTAAATGGCTTATAAATGCCATCAAATTTGACCTTGGATACTCTTTTAGCTACAACATGTCGGTTTTAGACTTAATCAAAGATAGGATAGGAAACACCCTATTTCTATCCATCACTTCCGGCGTTTTAGCATGGCTTTTGGCAGTTCCACTTGGAGTTTTGGCAGCGGTTAAACAAAATAGCATCATTGATAAAGTAGTTCAAGTTTTTTCTTTTACGTTTATGTCTCTACCCGGCTTCTTTTTGGCTTTTATTTTATTATTCTTCTCAGTTAAAACAGGAGTTCTGCCAACCGGTGGAGCAGTTAGCCCAAATTACGACCAAATGAGCTTGTTTGAAAAAATCTTAGATAGGCTATGGCATGTGAGCCTACCGGCTTTTGTTTTAGCTATAACATCTTTAGCCGGTCTTGTTAGACTAGTAAGAAGTGCTATGGTAGAATCTCTTCAATCTGAGTATGTAATGTTTGCAAGGTCAAAGGGACTAAAAGAAAAGGATATAATTTTAAAACATGCTTTGAGAAATGCTTTAAATCCTTTTATAACTATACTTGGATTTGAAATTGCTTCATTGCTTTCCGGTGCTGCATTGATAGAAATAATCGTAAACTGGCCTGGAATGGGAATGTTAATGCTTGACGCTGTATTATCACAGGATTTATACCTTGTGATGGGTGGTTTATACATCGGCGCAATTATGCTTATTATTGGAAACTTAATAGCCGACATTCTCCTTGCAAAGCTTGACCCAAGAATTAGAATGAGAGAAGTTGAAGGAATCTTAAAGTAATGGAGCTGCTTAAGTATATAAAGAAAAATAAATTAGCTTATTTATCCCTTTATCTGATTGGGATTTTTTACTTTTTAGCAATCTTTGCCGACTTTATAGCCCCTTATCCTTACGACATTCAGCATAGAGATACACCTTATCACCCACCTACCCAGATACATTTTTTTGACGAAAAAGGAAACTTTCATCTTAGACCTTTTGTTTATAAATACGAATTGATAGACCCAATTTCAAAAAGCTATAAAATTAACTATGATGTTAAGCATCCTATATACTTTTTTACCCATGGACATACTCATTACCTTCTTGGGTTTATTAAAACAGACTTACATCTTTTTGGAGTAAAAGAAGGAAAGATTTTTTTGCTTGGTGCTGATAATCTTGGCAGAGACATATTTTCAAGAATGCTTTATGCATCAAGGATTTCATTATCTATTGGACTTATTGGAGTTTTTCTTTCATTTTTAATAGGTGCGATAGTGGGCGGGATTGCTGGATACTTTGGCGGAAGAGTTGACAATATTCTGATGAGAATCTCAGAAATTGTAATGTCATTTCCGGGCTTTTATCTTATGCTAACGCTAAGGGCTGTATTTCCAATCACATTGTCTTCTGTGGAGGTTTTTCTTCTGATAGTTGTTATACTTTCTTTTATTGGCTGGGCTGGACTTGCAAGGGTAATTAGAGGAATGGTTTTATCTATTAGAGAGCAGGATTTTGTCTTAGCGGCAAAAAGCTATGGTGCTTCATCTTTTAGAATTATAATAAAACATATTTTACCAAATACTTACTCATATCTTTTGATTGCCGCAACCTTAGCTATTCCGGGTTATATTCTTGGAGAGAGTGCGCTGAGCTTGCTTGGTCTTGGAATTCAGGAGCCTTACGCAAGCTGGGGGAATATGCTTGCATCAGCAAGAAGCATAACAGCCATATCTCAGTATCCATGGATACTTGCCCCTGGGGTTGCTATATTTCTAACAGTACTTGCTTTTAATCTTTTAGGTGATGCTTTAAGGGATGCTTTAGACCCAAAATTAAAAAGATTGATTAAGTAGATAAAGGAGATGATTAAAAGAAGTAATCCATCTGACTAAAGTCCTCAAATTTGACCGGCAAAAGTAAAATTATATCCACATATTCATTGAGACTGTTCTAAAAAGTTTTTAACAAAGAGATTATTGTTGTCAATCTAAGCATAAGCGAAGAATCTCATTTTTGTTCTTATCTTGCTTTCGAATAACAATAAAAGAGAGACCCGTAGGACTAAAGTCTTCAAAATGGCGAGGAAAGGTAAAATTATATTTACATACTCATTCCACATCTTAAAAAAATTTCAGCACCCTCAGTTAAAAAGAAGCTATATTATTTAACGATACCGAACAATTTAGCTAAAAGCTCTAAAGAGTTTTGATTCAAAATTACAATAATAGCAATCAAAATGATGACCGCAATTCTTAAATCTTTCTTGAATTCCAGTCTTGTTATTTCAATTTCTTTCCTAACAACATCAATCTCTTTCTTAAATTCTACTTCTAACGTTTTCATTTCTTGTCTTAGCAATTCAACATCATACTTAGAAGCAAGTTCTTTTTTAAGGTTATCTGAAATAGAGGTTTTCAATTTTTCTTCAGAAGACTCTAAGGATTCATTAATAGATTTTTGTGGTATTTCAACGGTTTTTTGAGCATCTTCTTTTCCAAGTACTTTTTCAAACATTTGATATACTTCAAGTGGTATTCCATTAATTTAAATCCATCAAAATAATTATACAATAAAATACATTGCATCAGGGTGAGAAATTGGGTAAAAGTGAGAGATTCTTTGCACAGCTTCAGAAATGACAAATTTTTATTTTCCTTGTCATTCAACAGCGAAGTAAATGATCTCATTTTTATCTTTCTTTAAATAGACATAAAAAAGAGCCTTAACTTCATTCAAGTATTAAAAACTTTCTAATTTTTCATCCAAACCATCTGTTATAATATTCTTTTTTAAACTAAACAAGAAAACCATGAGACAGTAGAAAAATGAAAAAAGTCTATGAGAGATTAATACCGGCTACAAAACCAGAATACAAAGAATTTGAATTTAATTCTCAAAAAATCAACAACCTTATAAAAGAAAACAGCATAAAACTTTACAGCCATCAAGCCGAAGCTTTAGAGCAGATACTAAAAGGAAATGACATAATCGTTACTACACCTACAGCTTCAGGAAAATCTTTAATCTATACTTTATCAATCTTAGAAAAAATAGACCAAAACCCGGACACAACGGCCATTTTAATTTTTCCCCTTGTTGCCCTTGCAAGAGACCAAAAAGAAAAAATAGAAAACCTTATAAAAATGACAAAAATCAAAGCAACTGTTGAAACATACTATGGAGACACTTCAAATACTGAAAGAGCAAGAATTAGGTCAAACCCGCCAAACTTTTTAATCACAACTCCGGATATGTTAAATCAGGGAATTTTGCCAAATCATTGGAGCTGGGATAAATTTTTTACAAATTTAGAGTTTGTCGTTGTTGACGAAATTCACGCCTACAGAGGAGTGCTTGGGTCTCATGTTGCAAACATTTTTAGAAGATTAAACAGATTAGCTAATTTTTACACAGGTAAAGAGCCTTTATACATCTGCAACTCTGCAACCATTAGAAACCCAAGCCTTTTTGCAGAAAAACTTACAGGAAAGAAAAATTTTATAGAAATATCAAAATCTGGAGCACCATCTCCAAAAAAATTAATATACATCGCAGAGCCAGCTTCTAACTATCAACTTATAGAGATTATAATAGAATTTCTAAAAACAGGAACATCAACGATAGTTTTTATAGACAGCAGAAAAGATATAGAAGTTATTTATCTAAACATAAGAAAAGAGCTTATAAAAAGAAAGCTTTTTCAACTTATAAATAAAGTAAAACCTTACAGGTCTGGATACAGACAGGAAGAAAGGAGAGAAATAGAAAAAGGCTTAGCTAATGGAGATATAACAGTTGTACTTTCTACAAGTGCGTTAGAAATGGGTATAGATATTGGAGAGATTCAGTGCGTTGTTTTAAAAGGTTTTCCTGGGACGCTGGCTGCTATGTGGCAACGCTTTGGAAGAGCCGGCAGAAGAGGCCAAACAGCATACAACTACCTAATCACAAAACAAGATGCCTTAGACCAATATTATCTTAAAAATCCTGAAGATATTTTCAACAGAAACGTAGAAGAGCCAATCATCAATCCTGAAAATAAATACATTCTTAAAAAACATCTAATATTATCAGCTAAAGAACTTCCTATTCATATTCGGGATATAGAGCCATCAGAAAAAGAAGCGGTAAAAGAGCTTTTAGAAGATAAAATTCTTTATATTGATAAAGATAAAATCAAATCAAGAAAAAAAATCTCTTTTAGCATCAGGTCTGCAGGAGATAGTTATGATATAGTAGACATAAAGACCAATCGTTCTATTGGAAATCTTAATCAAGAGTATGTATTTTATGAAGCTTTTCCAAACGCAGTTTATATTCATTCCGGAGAAACTTATAAAGTTGTTAGCGTAGATAATGATGATAAGGTGGTGTATGTTGAAGAAGCAGATTTAAATTACTTTACACAACCGGTGCTGTCTTCAGAGACAGAAATACAAAGCATCGAAAAATCAAGAAAATTTAAAGATATAGAGATCTTTTATGGAAGCGTTAATGTTAGGTCTATGATAATAGGATACTCAAAAATAGAGATAGAATCTAATAAAAGAATCAACAATGTTATGTTTGATGATGAAAAAATTTTAGAAAGAAATTTTGCTACAAAAGCAGTATGGTTTACCATTCCGGATTATTATGAAAGTTTGATAAAAAAGAATACATTAGAAAACAGTCAGAAAACAGTTTTATCTTTGCTTGAAAGAAAGCTTGAAAAACCAGTCTATGAGATGGTTTTAAACATAGTTTCAAATAGTAAAACTCCATACAAAAAACTTGGAGAAATTTTAAAAGAGAATGATTCTAATTTTATAAAAAATTATTTAAAAAACCTATCCAAAACAGAGATTGAGATTTTGACGACAGAAGCTGAAAGATTACTGAACGAGAAAAATATTTTCATAGGTGCTTTACATGGAGCTGAGCATGGAATGATTGGTATTTATTCCATCTTTGCCATGAATGACAGATGGGATATTGGCGGATTGTCTACAAACTACCATCCACAGACAGAAAAAGCAAGTATATTTATTTATGATGGCTACGAAGGCGGGATAGGCTACGCAGAAGCGGGTTTTGAAAGATTGGAAGATATTTTAAAAGCAACTTACAAAAACATTAAAAACTGTAAATGTTTAAATGGTTGTCCGTCTTGTATATTATCTCCAAAGTGTGGAAACGCAAACGAACATCTTGATAAACTGGCTACAGAAAAATTTTTAGAATTAATCTTAGCATGATAAAAGGAATTTATATACACATACCATTTTGCAATATAAAATGTCCATACTGTGATTTTACATCTTTTGTTTGGCAAGAAGATAAATTGAAAGATAGGTACGTAGAAGCTCTTAAAAAAGAGCTTTTGATGTACTTAGATAATGATTTTGATATTCAAACCATCTACTTTGGAGGCGGAACACCATCAACACTAAAACCTGAAAAGATCGCTGAAATAATAGAGTTTATAAAAAATAACGTAAAGCATCAAAAAAATCTTGAGATAACGGTTGAAATAAATCCAAAAACATATGAATATAATGAGTTTAAAATCATAAAAGATGCAGGAGTAAACAGAATAAGCATTGGCAATCAATCATTTGTAGAAAAAAATCTTACAATGCTTGGCAGAGACCACAAACCGGAAGATAGCTATAAAACCATAGAAAACTGCCTTAAAGCCGGAATATCTAACATAAATCTTGATTTGATTTATGGAATTCAAAACCAAACTTTGCAAGACCTTGAAAAAGATTTAGAAATATACACATCACTACCTATAACTCACATATCAGCTTATATGTTGACTGCCTACGAAGACACACCCCTTGGAACACTTGTAGAAAAAGGACTTTATCATCTACCTGACGAAGATTTAGCATATCAAATGTTTTTAATGATAGACCAAGCTTTACATAACAAAAGCTTTGAAAGATATGAACTTTCAAACTGGGCAAAAAAAGGCTATGAATGTAAACACAATCTATTTTATTGGACAGATGTAAACTTTCTCGGCATTGGCGTTTCTGCTTGGTCTTATGTAAATAATGAAAGGTTTGGAAATACTAAGAATATAAATGAGTATTTAGAGAATGTTGAAAAAGGTATAAAACCTGTTAAGTTTAGCGAGGTTTTAGATGAAAAGAAAAAGCATGAAGAAAAAATCTTCTTAGGCTTGAGGCTTAAAGAGGGTATAGATGTAGATTTGATTAAGAATAAAGATTTTCTAAAAGAGTTAGTAGATGAAGGCTATGGAGATATAAAAGATGGAAGGTTTTATCTACTTCCAAAGGGAATAATGGTTATTAATGAAATAGTTAGGAAGGTTTTAAGTGTGTTATAATTTTTTAAAATTTAGCAAATATTTTTAAATATGCGGGGGTAAATATGTCCTTAGAAATAATATTGATTGCTGTATTAATTTTACTGTTAATTTCGATTGTTTTGAATATCTTTACCTATTTTAAGATCGAGAAAGAGAAAAACTCAATTTTAAAAGAGTTGTCAAATTATACAAATATTATAAGTCAGATTGTTTTAAATATTCAGCAAATTCAAAAAGGCTTTCAACACTTTGAAACACTTATTAATGAGAACAAGAATGAATTTAAAACAGAACTTAGCAAACTTCATAAGGATATTTTAATTAATATAGAATCAAAGCATAAAAGCATAGACGAAAAAATGATAGAAAATAAAGATAGGATGGAATACACCATTAATCTTCTTATGAAAACCGGTTCAATTTTAAAAGAATTTGAAAAAGAAATTACAGATTTAACACAGTCAAAATACGAAGAATTATTTAAAGAAGTAGAAGAAAATTATAAAAAGATTCAAGAACTTGAGAAGAAAATTGAGCATATTATTAAACTTCTTAAAGAGCCATTAACAGAGGAAGATTTAAGATGAATGATAAACAATATATCTTAGATTACATTGGATATTTAAAAGAGTTAAGCAGAAAAATCGGTGTTAGAGTTGATTTCGGAAATCTTGCTAAATCTAAACCAAGAAATAAAAATAAAAATCTTGAAAATATTTTTTTCTACTTTGATGAAAACTTAAGTTTAGGAGAAACTTATAAAGTTAATCAAGAAGCAGATGAAAAACTGTATTGGTTTTTGAGGCAAAAGCTTAAAGAGATTGACGGTTTAAATCAAGCAATATTTTTAGGTATCGGATTATTTAAATATGTAATAAAAGATAACGGAAGTTATACAAATAAAGCTTTTGGACCTATTTTTATAACTAATTTGGAAATAGAAGTAGATGATGAGGATAGGAGTATATATATTCATATTGGAGATCCATTTATAAACTATGACCTTTTTAATAACTTATCTGAAAATTTAGAAGATAATGAAAACTCTATCCAATTAGAACAAGCAGTAACTTTTATAAAAAGCATAGAAGACAAACTTGAAGAATCGCATGATTTATTTGATTTAAAAACCCTTGCAAAGGATGTTATTTTAGAAATTCCTAAAAAATTTAACCTTATGATAGACCAAAGCATTAAAATAGAAAGAGAAAATATAGGAGAAATACTTGATAAAAAAGAAAGCTTTTATTTAGATAGAAATTATTTTTTTGTCAACACCTTTCCTTCTGAACTATCAACTTACAAATCTTTAGAATTGTTAATTCAAGAAATAAATGAAGAAGGAGATTTTAAAAACAGTACATTAAAGAAACTTTTTGTATCAGCCTTTGAAGAAAAGATAAATTTAGATAAAGTTAACAATTTTAAACTTGAAGACTATGAATATTTAATTCCTTTGCAACTTTCGGAAAGTCAGAAAAATGCTATTGAAAATGCAATAAATTATGAAATTTCTTACATACAAGGACCTCCGGGAACCGGTAAAAGCCATACAATAACTGCATTAGCTTTGTTGTCCATTTTGCTTGATAAAAAAATTCTAATCGTTTCTCAGAAACCACCTGCCATTAAGGTTCTATTTGAAAAGCTAACAGAAATTTTAGAAAAAAATAACATTATTCCATTTATTTATTACTATGATGAATACAAAAGAAGAATGAAAGAAAATGTAGAAGCTGTTGAGAGATTAAATATAAAAGATGATTTAAAAGAAAGATTAAGATACTTGGGAAAAAGAGCAATAGATTACATTAGTGAGTTAAAAGAATTAGAGAAAAATTATAAAGAATATCTTGCATTGGAACATAAATATTACTCTATAAGAAAAGATTTAAATGATGAAGTCAAATTTTTTGAGGAAGGATTTTTTAATATCAAAAATTATCTCAATCACTTAAAATGGATAGAAATTGAAGAGCTAAATCTTCATAAAAATACTTTTAAAGTATTAGAAAAATATGGAAATACAAGACTTTTGCAGTTAAGAAAAGTATTTCTTTATAGATTTTTAAAAAACTATCACAAAGAGCTTGAGCTTAGGAAATTCTTAAATATTAGCCAATCTTTATTCTTAGATTCTTTGATAAAAATAATTGACGATTATAATAAAATTCAATATGCAAAAAGTAAGATTATATCATTTGGAGATATACAAAATTTAGTCAATCGGATAAATCATATAAAAAGCCAGTTAATGCAAGTTTCAAAAGAGATGGTAAATTTAAAGCTATTACTTAAGATTTATGAAAATGCTCAAAAATATAAAAATGATTTAGCCAATTTTAAGAAGGTTTTTCATTGGGCAAAAGATCGTTTATTAAAGAATGCTCAAGAAAAAGTTAATTATGAAAATATATTGGAAATTTTTAATATTTGGATTGTAGATATTCCAAACGTAGACAGAATACTGCCTATGAAGCCAAATTTATTTGATATCGTTGTAGTTGATGAATCCTCTCAGGTAAATTTAGCTCAGATAATTCCTGTATTTTATAGAGGTAAGCATATTTGTGTAGTTGGAGACCATAAACAACTAAGCCTTGAGGCTACAGGGTTAGGATTTTCTATTAGTAAAAGATTAGATAGGTATATTTGGGAAAAATTTAGACCAAATAACATGAGCTACGACCAAGCAGAAAGCAGGAATTTAACATTAACGAAATCTTCTATTTTAGATTTTTTAGTTTCTGATGGTTCTGATAAAAAATCAAATAGAGAATCTTTTAGCTACATAAGTGCAGAAGCTCAGAGCATGTTAAATGAACATTTTAGGTCAGTTTTTTCTTTGGCAAGCTTTACATCAAAGAAATTTTACGAAAACAAGATCTACATAATGACAAAAAATCCGAATTTAGAAGACAAAGCATTTAAAAGTGTCAAAGTCAATGGTAAAAGGCATTTAAAATTTAATGTTGTTGAAGAAGAAATAAATGAAGTATTTAAAATTATTGAAAGTCTAAAAACACACAGGAGATATAAAGAAGTTGTTTTACCAGATTATGTTCCAGAAAATTTTTCAATAGGGGTATTATCATTTACAAGAGACCAAGTGGATAGTTTGAGAATTAGAAGCTATGAATATGGCTTTGAAGATATACTAATAGGAACGCCGGAAGAGTTTCAGGGTCATGAGAAAGATGTAATGATTATATCACTTGCTTTAGATGAGACATGTACAAGAAGTAAAAACCATTATGAAAATAAAAATAGATTTAATGTTGCTACAAGTAGAGCAAAATATTTTACGTTTTTAGTTTATGGTGGAATTCCTGAAAACTTCCATTTGACTAAGGAATACATCATACACTTTGAAAGCATAGAAAACATAGACAGAAAAGACATTGATACAGAAAATGCTTCCTTAGATAAATCTAAATTTGACTCGGAATTAGAAGAATTTGTTTACAACTACTTAAAAGATATAGTAAACGAAATAAATAAAAATTATGATGCAGATATAAGAATATATAACCAATATGAAACCTGTGGCTATAGGCTGGACTTTGTATTATACAACAGAAAAAATAAAAAGTTTATTGCATTAGAAGTTGACGGACCATATCATTATGAAATGGCAGGTTTACAAAATATTAATTATGCTGATTGGCATATAGAAAGAGCAGAAAGGTTAAAAAGAGCTGGATGGAAAATAATCCATACACCATATTACAAATGGTATATTAACGGATGGTTAGATTCAAGTAATCCTATTATGAAGGAAGAATTAGATAGAATTAAAAGGGAGTTAAAAGAAAACCTAATTCCCTAACTCAATTCCTTACTTCTCTTTGTTGCAGATTCTACCGCAGACATTACGGCATCTTTAAAATTTTTCTTTTCAAGCTCGTGTAAGCCATAAATAGTCGTTCCCGCCGGAGAAGTCACCATATCCCTTAAAACCGCCGGATGCTGACCGGATTCTTTTAGTAATTTAGCAGAGCCTAAGACTGTTTGGGTTGCAATTTTTAAAGCCATATCATAAGATAACCCCATTTTAACCCCACCTTGAGCCAAAGCATCAATAAAATTAAACACATAAGCAGGACCACTTCCGGACAAACCTGTGATTACATCTAACAACTCTTCTTTAACCTCATAAACTTCTCCCAAAGTTTTAAGCAAGCTTAGAATATAATCTTTTTTTTCTGTATTTTTTTCAAAGCTAACACCAATCACACCTTCACCAATCAAGGCAGGAGTGTTTGGCATGATTCTAACTATCAAGGGCTTTTCAGCAAGCTTTTTTATCTTTTCTATTTTTATACCGGCTAAAACCGATATCAATATCTGATTTTCTTTAAATAAATCCTTAACCGGCTCCAAAGTGCTTTCAATGTCTTTTGGCTTTACTGCAAGAAATATTATTTCAGACAGATTTACAACCTTTCTTATATCAGCACCGGCTACATTGTATTTTTCTATAATATCTTTTACTCTGACTTGATTAATATCTGTGATGACAATTTCCGGTCCATTTATACCTGCTTTTTCAATCAGACCTTTTAAAATGGCTTCTCCCATATTTCCAACGCCAATGATTCCTATCTTAAACATACCTTCTCCTTTTTGATGGCAGTTTTAAATCTTTACCATTAGAAAGTCTTATTAAATCAATAACTTTATCAACTTTATAGTTTTGAAGATAATCAACAAACTTTTTAAAAAGCTCATAAGTAACTTCTGCATCTGCCAAAGCTCTGTGCTTCCTATGGTAAGGAATGTTAAAATGATAAGCTAAGTTAGTAAGTGATTTACTTTTTAAATCCGGAAACAATCTATTTGCAAGAACCAAAGTGCATATTACAGGATTTTGAATAAGCTTTCCTGTCAATTGAAGTGATGCTTCATTTAAAAATGATATATCAAATTTAGCATTATGGGCTATGATAATTGAGTTTTTAGTAAATTCTAAAAAATGTGGAAAAACCTGTTCTATCTTTGGTTTATCTATTACTAAAGGGTTTGTGATTCCTGTAAGCTTTGTAATATGCTCCGGAATAAATCCAATTGATGGCTTTACTAATGTATGAAATTTTTCAGTGATGACACTGCCTTCAACCTTAATTGCGGCAATTTCTATTATCTCGCTTGTTTTAGGATTTAGTCCTGTTGTTTCTAAGTCTACTACTGTAAACGTTGCTTCTTCTATAGTTAAGTTAATCATTTTAGTATCCTTTAATGCAAGATGTAAATATTATACAAAAAATATACTTTGGGTGAGAAATTGGTGGTTTTTGTAAAATTTAAAAATGAGATCCTTCGGTCTTACGGCCTCAGGATGACAGAGAAAGATTGAATGATAAGCATTAGAGAAAGGATAACTTTTTTATTATTCTGCAGCCGGCAAAGAAACTCTGTCCTTTTATCTTTCAATTATTCAACGTACTGGCAATTCATGAATTGCTCCAACATCCATCAACCTCTCACTTTTCACTATTTAATATTTCAAATATTAATCAACTTGACAATAACACACTAAACATTATATTATTATTTATCAATAATTTAAAAAGAGGTTTCCAATGGAGCAAAAAAGAGATTATTATGAAGTCTTAGGTGTAAGTAGAAATGCAACTCAAGATGAAATAAAGAAAGCTTATAGAAAATTAGCAAGAAAATATCATCCGGATTTAAACCCAAACAATCCTGAAGCAGAAGAGAAATTTAAAGAAATAAACGAAGCATATCAAGTACTTTCAGACCCTGAGAAAAGAAAGATATACGACCAGTTTGGTCATGCAGGTTTAAGTGGAGGCGGGGTAAATTATGAAGATTTTGCAGGTTTTGGTGCAAGAAGTGGCGTTAATTTAGAAGATATTTTCAGAGATTTAGATGATATTTTTGGATTCTTTGGCGGTGGTGGAAGAAGAGCTTCTTCGCAAGGTAGAAGAAAAGCTTATCAGCAAAGAGAAGATGGAGCTGATATTTATCAGACTATAACAATATCCTTAGAAGATGCTTACAACGGTACAACTATAGAGCTTGAAGTGCCACGTTATGTAATTTGTGAAGCATGCGGTGGGACTGGCGTTAAAGCCGGTTCAGATGTAAAAACATGTCCAACCTGTGGTGGAATCGGAGAAATATATCAAAGTCTTGGTGGATTTATGAGAATATCTCAAACCTGTCCAACTTGTGGCGGAACAGGAGTATTGCAAGAGCCTTGTCCGGTATGTAATGGAAGAGGACTTGTTATCAAAAAAGAAAAAGTTAAGGTTAGAGTTCCACCGGGAGTAGATAATGGTAGTAAATTAAGAATACCGGGAAAAGGACACAGTGGAAGATTTGGCGGAATTCCTGGGGATTTATGGGTAGTAGTTAATGTTAAACCACATCCTCTTTTTGAAAGAAGAGGAGATAATCTTTATCTGAATGTTAATTTAGCCGTTGCTGAAGCAATAGCAGGTACAGAGTTAGAAATACCGCTAATCAATGGTAAAACAGAAAAGGTTAAAGTACCTTCCGGAACACAGCCTGGAGATACGTTAAGAATACAAGGAAAGGGTATGCCAAGGCTTAAACAATCAGGTTATGGTGACCTGATTTTACAGTTCAATGTTATTATTCCAAAGATAGAAGAATTATCAAAAGATAGTCAAAAATGTATAGATTTTTTGGGAAAAGACCAAAAAATAAATCAACGTTTTTATCAAAAATTATAACTTTTATTAAGAGGTGGAAGCCATGAAGACAAGAAAAGAAGAGCCGTTGTTTATGATAGGAACAGTAGCAAAGATGTATAATATACATCCGCAAACACTAAGATTGTACGAGAGGGAAGGTTTGCTTGTACCGTCAAGAACAAAAGGAAAAACAAGAATGTATTCAGAAAAAGATTTAGAAAGATTGGAGTTTATTCTATTTTTAACTAGAGAGCTTGGAGTTAACCTTGCCGGCGTAGATGCGATTTTACAGATGAAAAACCAAATAGAAGAACTTCAAAAACAGATAGATTTTTTACTTAATTACTTAAAAGAAGAGATAAAAACAAGATACAGCTCAGATGTAGAAAAACAAAATGAAGCATTGGTGCATATACCAAAAGTGGAAATTGTAAAAGTCGAAGAGTATATTTATAAAAAATACAAAAAAAAGGATGAAAAATGAAAAAATTCGTTTGTGAAATACCGTCGGATTTATTTGAGGTCTTTTTAGTAGAATTAAATGGCTATGGTGTAGAGATATTAAACAAAAATGAAAAAGAAGTTTATTTTGCGATATACTCCGAAGATTCAACCTATGAAGAGATAAAATCTATGATAAACAATATTTTTGAAGATTTAGGAGCCGGAAAAATAGTATTAGAAGAAGATATAAAAGAAGAAAACTGGGAAGAAGTCTGGAAAGAAAATTTTAAACCGATTGAAATACCACCTTTTATTATCTTGCCAGAATGGGAAATATACGAAGGAAAAGATTTAATTCCTATAAGATTAAAAATTGCCATGGCTTTTGGAACAGGACTTCACCCTTCAACTCAAATAATGCTTTCTTTAATTCCTAAGTATGTTTCACAAGGAGATAAAGTAATTGACGTGGGATGTGGAACCGGAATTTTATCCATAGCAGCAGCTAAATTTGGTGCAGAGGTTGACGCAATAGATATAGAAAGAGAAGCAGTTGAAGAGTGTAAAATAAATGCTTGGGAAAATGGAGTTTCTATAAATTGCTGGCAAGGAAGTATAGAAGACATTTCAAAGACCTACGATGTAGTTTTATCAAACCTGCAAATGGAAATTTTTGATAAATATTTCAAAGACTTAAAGGATAAATTTAAAAAATACTGGCTTATTTCAGGAATTTTTAAAGATGAGAAAGAAAAGATAATAAAGATGTGCCAAAATAACAATTTAGATATAATAGAAGTACAATCAAAACCAGAAATCGGAAAACCGGATGACTTATGGTATGGATTTGTTATCAAACATAAATAAATACATAGACCAATCTGCATTAAAGCCAAACCTAACATATCAAGATATAATCAATCAATGTGAAGAAGCTTTAAAATACAATTTTGCATCATTGTGCGTAAACCCTTCCCATGTAAAAGTTTGCCGAGAAATTCTCAAAGAATCTCAAGTTAAAGTTTGCAGTGTTATCTCTTTTCCTTTTGGGCTAAGCAGTCATGAAATCAAATTAAAAGAAGCCTTAAAAGCTTTTGAAGATGGAGCAGCAGAGCTTGATATAGTTTGGAATATCTCAGCATTTAAATCAAAAGATTTTGATTATGTTTTAAGCGAGCTTAAAAATATTGTAAAAGAAACAAAGCCGGCAATAACAAAAATTATTGTAGAAACTGCATATTTAACTAATGAAGAAAAGATAAAAGCCTTAGAATTAGTTATAGAGTCGGGAGCTGACTTTATTAAAACAAGCACAGGATTCGCTCCTACCGGTGCTAATGTTGAAGACATAATTCTATGGAAAAATCTAAGTAAAGATATAATAAAAATTAAAGCTTCCGGTGGTATTAGAGATTTAGAGACAGCTATAAAATTTTTGCAAGCGGGAGCCGATAGGATAGGAACAAGCAGCGGAGCAAAAATAGTAGAGGAGGCTCAAAAATGTATACTGACGAAAGACAAAAAGAGTTAATAAAACTTACCTATGAATTTTTAAAACTGGATGCAAAAAAGTTAACAAAAGAAGAAGCTAAAAAAATAGTAGAAGATCTAAGAGAAGTTATAAGATTTCATGATTGGAGATACTACGTTTTAGCTCAGCCTGTAATTTCAGACTATGAATACGATAAACTTTTTAAACTGCTTAAAGATATTGAAGGTAAATATCCAGAATTAATAACGCCAGACTCCCCTACTCAAAGAGTTCCATCAGAGATAACGAAAGTTTTTCCACAGGTAAAACATCTTACACCAATGCTTTCTCTTGATAACTCCTACAATGAGGCAGACCTGAGAGATTTTGACAGAAGAGTTAGGGAGCTTACCGGACTTGATAAAGTTGAATATTCAGTGGAGCCAAAATTTGACGGTGCAGGAATTTCTTTAATATACGAAAAAGATTTATTTGTTAGAGGTGCAACAAGAGGAGATGGTGAAGTTGGAGAAGAGATAACAAATAACCTTAAAGTAATCAAAACCATTCCATTATCTGCTAAATTTTCTCAATATGGAATTGATAAAGTTGAAATTAGAGGTGAAGTTTTAATAAGAAAAGACCTATTTAAAAAAATGAATGAAGAAAGATTAGAGGAAGGACTACCACTTTTTGCAAATCCAAGAAACGCTGCTGCAGGTTCCATTAGACTTCAAGACCCAAGCGAAGTTGCAAAAAGAAACTTAGAAGCCTTTGTTTACCAAATAACTTATGCAGAAAAAGATGGTAAAAATTTACTTGGAACAGTTTTAAAGAAACATTCAGATAATATAAAAATGCTTCATGAACTTGGCTTTAAAACCCCTTATCCGGTCATGAAAGTTTGCATTGGAATAGAAGAAGTTATCCAGTACTGTGAAGAGTGGCAAAGAAAGAGAGATGCCTATCCTTACGAAATAGACGGAATGGTTATAAAAGTAAACGATATATCACTTTACGATAAACTTGGTTTTACATCTCACCATCCAAGATGGGCTATAGCATTTAAATTTAAAGCAAGACAGGCAACGACAAAAATAATAAACGTTGTTTTCCAGGTTGGCAGAACAGGGGCAATTACTCCGGTAGCAAAATTAGAGCCGGTGGAAATAGGTGGTGTTATTGTTTCTTCTGTTTCTCTGATAAATGAAGATTTTATTAGAGAAAAAGATATTAGAATTGGGGACACGGTTTTAGTAGAAAGGGCTGGAGATGTTATCCCTTATGTTGTAATGGTTATTAAGGAAGCAAGAACAGGAAATGAAAAACCGATAGAATTTCCAAAAACATGTCCATCTTGCGGCTCTCCAATTGTTAAACCACCGGGTGAAGCTGTATACCGTTGTGTAAATATTAACTGTCCTGCTCAAGTAATTGAAAGATTAATACATTTTGCATCTAAGGATGCAATGGACATAAAAGGTTTATCGGAAGCCACAATCAGAAAATTTTATAATTTAAAGCTTGTAAGAACAATTCCGGATATTTACAGACTTGACTATAATTTGATTAAGAATATACCCGGATTTGGTCCAAAGTCAGTAGAGAACTTGAAAAATGCTATTGAAGAAAGCAAAAAAAGACCACTTTACAGGTTGATTTACGGTCTTGGTATAAGATACGTTGGAGAAGTAACAGCTAAAACCTTAGCATCGGCTGTGAGATGTATTGATGATTTAAAGAATTTTACAATCACAGATTTAATGAAACTCCCGGATATTGGCTATAAAGTTGCTTCGGAGATTTATAATTTTTTCCACAACCAGGAAAATCTAAAGATGATAGAAGAGTTAAGGGAGCTTAGAGTAAAAACCTGTCATGAAGAAGAAGAGAAAAAAGGTAAGCTTGCAGGTTTAAACTTTGTATTTACAGGAACTTTAAAATGTTGTAGCAGAGAAAAAGCTAAAGAGATAGTAGAAAGTCTTGGAGGAAATGTTTTAGATACAGTTTCTAAAAAAGTACATTACTTAGTAGTTGGAGAAGAACCAGGAAGTAAATTACAAAAAGCTCAAAAGCTTGGAACAGTGAAGATTATAAATGAAGAAGAGTTTTTAAAGCTAATTGGTGGTGAAAACACTGAGTAGATGAAGCTGAGAGTGTTGTAAAAATTTCATCATGTTTGTTTTGTCCATCATCCTAAGGCCGTAAGGTCAAACGATCTCCTCTTTAAAAGAGCGAGAAAATGAGTAGAGGCAATTCATGAATTGCCAATACAATGAGTAAGTGAGAGGTAAAAGGACTGAGATTCTTCGCTGACGCTCAGAATGACATTATTGTATTGTTTTTGTCATCCTGAGGGCTTTAGCCCGAAGGATCTCATTTTTTAAATTTTATAAAAACCGCTAATTTCTCACCCCCCAAGATGTATTTAAATTCTATAAAAATTAATTACTATTTTCTCATTCCAAGGTATAATTTTAAGTTTAGAATCAGCATAAAATCAATCTTAAGCTATAATATTTACTAACTTTTTCCAATTGGAGGATTTGATGAACAATCAAAAATCTAAAGAACTTTTTCAAGAAGCACAAAAATACTTGGTTGGTGGTGTAAATTCTCCAGTTAGAGCTTTTAAAGCTGTTGAAGCAGACCCGATTTTCATAAAAAAAGGAAAGGGATGCAGAATTTGGGATGTTGATGACAATGAATATATAGATTATGTTTTGTCTTGGGGGCCGTTGATTTTAGGGCATGCTCACGACCAGGTTATAAACGCAATAAAACAGATTTCTAACTATGGAACAAGCTTTGGAGCACCAACTGAACTTGAAGTAGAGATGGCTAAAGCTGTAATAGATGCTGTTAAATCTGTCGAGATGGTAAGATTTGTAAACTCAGGAACAGAAGCTACGATGAGTGCAATCAGACTTGCAAGAGGCTACACAAAAAGAAAGAAAATAATAAAATTTGATGGATGTTATCATGGACATGGAGATAGTTTATTAGTTTCTGCCGGCTCAGGGGTGGCAACTCTTGGAATACCAGGAACTCCCGGAATACCGGAAGAATTAGCAAGTTTAACAATAGTTTTACCATACAATAATATAGAAGCCGTTGAAGAAGCATTTGAAAAATATGGAGACGATATTGCTTGTGTAATCATTGAACCAGTAGCTGGAAATATGGGGGTTGTAGCTCCATCTAAAGAATACCATCAAAAACTGAGAGAAATTACAAGAAAATACGGGGCTTTACTTATTTTTGATGAAGTTATGACAGGATTTAGACTCTCATATGGGGGAGCTCAGGAACTTTACGATATAGAACCGGATTTAACAACTTTTGGAAAAGTAATAGGTGGTGGGTTGCCTGTTGGTGCTTACGGTGGAAAAGGAGAAATTATGGAGTACGTAGCACCGGTTGGACCTGTATATCAAGCTGGAACACTGTCTGGAAACCCATTAGCAATGGCTGCAGGTTTAACACAGCTTCAGCTTTTAAAACAACTAAATCCATACCAAGAGCTTAATGAAAAAGGAAGATTTTTGGAAGAAGGATTTAAAAAAATCTCCCAGGAAACAGGAGTCCCGGTTGTAGTTAACAGGGTTGGATCTATGATAACCGTATTCTTCACAGATAAAGAAGTTGTAGACTTTGCGACGGCTAAAACCTCCGACACGAAAAAGTTTGCAAAATTCTTCCGTTGTATGCTTGAAAAAGGAATATACTTACCTGCATCACAATTTGAAGCCTTTTTTTTAAGCACAGCACATAGTCAAAGAGATTTAGAAGATACATTAAATAAAGCTTATGAGTGCTTTAAGCAACTATCATGAAGTGTCCTAAATGCGGAAGTCTCAATGATAAGGTTTTAGAAACAAGACAATCAAAAGAAGGCGTTGTTATAAAAAGAAGAAGAGAATGTTTAAACTGTGGATACAGATTTACAACCTACGAAAGAATTGAAGAAGAGCATATAGAAGTTATCAAGAAAAATAATACAGTAGAACCATTTAATAAAGAAAAAATTATCAGAGGAATACTGCTTGCATCCAAAAACAGACCAATTACGCAAGAGCAGATCAAGCAGATAGCAGACGACATAGAAAAATATCTTCTTGATGAAGGAAAATTAAAAGTTAGTTCTGCAGAAATTGGAGACTTAGTTAAAAACAGACTCAAAGAGTTAGACCCTGTATCTTATCTTAGATTTGTATCTGTATTTGATGGATTTGAAGACATTAAAGATTTTGAAGAATTTATAAAAAGCTTTGAAAAAAAAATTTAGATACAAAAGGTTAATTTTTAAAATTGAAATGAAAGTGCTGCAAAAATTTTTGTAAGTTTACCTTTCTCTGTCATCCTGAGACCATAAGGCTGAAGGATCTCTTTTTTGAATTATATAAAAATCATTAATTTCTCACCCCAAGATATGGAAGTTGACTAAATTATCTGTAACTATAAATAGCTCTCTTTCTTATATTCTAAAGCAATCTTAATCTCTGGTTCTTAAATTTATCTTTAGGGATTATTTTTTTAACCTTTCTATTTTATCTTCTCTTTGATTTGTTTTTACCCCTTTAATATAACTTATATTATATTGAGAAGATATTAGATTAGAGAAATGATGTGTAATTTAGATATAATGGGAGTTTCTTTATAGAACTCCATTTCTCCACACGGTTCAGATGGAACGATTCATCTCCATCGAGGAAAAAATTATCACTGCTTTCTAACCCACACGATCCAGATGGAACCCTGTTAATTTTTTAGTCAATAATTAGTTCGCAAAACCTGTTCAATTACCATTGTGTGAAATATTGTACCAACGTGAATATAATGCTTTTTGTTAAACGGTTTACCATTCATGGAATAAAATTTTTCAATTTTTTGGCTACATTTTGGGAATGCATTATATTAGAAACCCAGGAACGGTAAAAGTATATCAAAAATAAAAATATGCAAGTCTTATGATTATTTATTTTTCCCACCACTTTTCAAGTTTTTCTATTTTTCTTTTAGTTAAAGTTTCTCCTGTAATTATGGCTTCATATCCTTCCGGTATTTCATAAGACTCGTTTTTACTATTGTTAACGTTATGAGTAACTTCTACAATTCCTTCTTTCACAGAAATTTTTACAGTATTTGCACCTTCCCTTTCAATAGTAAATTCTGTTCCACGGATACCAATGACCCATTCAGGACGAGAATGACAATGGCTATGACCCCAAAGTAAGATACACATTTCAATACCGAATTTTTTTAATTTCTCTTCCGTCCATCCTTTTATTGTTTTTAAATCTTCTTTGTATCTCTCTATATAGTCCTTAACCTTTTGTAAATATTCATCCGATTTATCAACTTTTGTATAGACCTTACCTTGGATAAACTCAACTCCCTCCTCATCCGCTGACTTCTTTTTCACTATGACCTCAGAATTTGGACCTACAATGAAGTTTCCTCGCCCATCTAAAATTTTTAATTCTATTCGTCCATCAGAAGAAGTTGTTATTTTATCTCCATCATTTATTGGCATAAAAGAATGGCAAGCATCCTCTAGTTTTTTGGTTCGCAAATTCATAATCCTTACTGTACCTGAACATTCCTTTACCAAACCAGCAACATTATTATTAGATTCCATTTTTGAATATGAATCCTTAAGTGATCTTTCCTCTTCATTTAATCTTGACATAAGCCATTCATATTCCATTTTCTGATCTTTTAGCTTCTTTTGAGTCTCTTTTGCCTGCATCAAGGCCTTTTCCGCTACAGGTTTTGCCTTTTGAGCATCTTCTTTTTGTTTTTCTGTGCCCATAATCAATGTTCCTTGTATCTTTGCAAGTAATTCATTTATTTGCCATATCTCTTGTTCGTTTTGAGCTATCTTTAAATCAATTTCCTTAATTCTTTCCTCTACTTTCATTTTTTCATTTTGAAGATCAAAATATGTACTGAGCCAGAGTTTATCTCCTGAAGTAAGACTCTGGGCTGATGATAAATTAGGTAAAATTAAGAATAAAGCTAATATTGATAGCATTATTTTCATATTATTCTCCTTTTTCCATCATAAATTCCCATTTATAAATCTGATCTTTGGCTGCCCTAATATCAGGAGCATCGGGGTAGAGTTCAAGGTAAATATTCATATTCTTAATTGCTTTTTTGTAGTCTTTAATCTGGCCATAACTTAATGCCAGCGCCTTATAAAGATTAGGATAAAAAGGTGATAATTCTAAAGCTTTTTGATATTCTTCAATCGCTTTTTCAAATTTCCCTTCTTCTGTAAATGCTTCTGCTTTTATTACAGATCTTCTTGCTTCTTCTGGTAAAGCAAAAAGATGTGGATATTTAATCATAAGTTCTGCAATATGAGTTCTTATTTCTTTTGCTTCTTTCTCATCAGATATCCTTAAAAGGTTTGCATACTCTTTAATTGCCTCTTTATATTGACCTTTTGCTTCAAGAGCCTTAATGCTTTGCATCAAATTATCTTTGTAAGGCTTTAATGCGTTATAAAGAGTGTTTATTGCATTATTTCTTAAAACTGATTTGGTTATTAAATAATCTTCAGGGATATTCTTATAAACACTTACAGCTTCATTAAATTTACCAGCCTTGGCATAGGCTGTTGCAAGCAATAACTTGGAAAAATTATTATCCTTATCTGTAGAAGAAAGGATATTTATGGCTTCATCATACTTTCCTTTATCAATATAAACAGCACCAAGAGCTTCTTTTATATTATCTAAATTTAAATTAAATGAGTATGCCTTTTCTGCGTCTTTCATAGCCTGATCAAGATTACCTTTCTCTCTATAGCAAAGACTCCTCTCGGCAAAAAATACAGATACTATTTTGTCAATCATTGTTTTTCTTGTAATTGTTTTTTCAAATTCTTTATCACCTCTTTTTATGATTAATGTAACCCGAGTTCCTTCTTCACCACGCAATAGATTAATTACATCTTCAAGTTTTAATTTCTCTGTTGATTGATTATTAACTCTGATGATTTTATCTCCTATCTCTATACCAGCCATCTTTGCTGGACTGTCTTCAGATACCATTTCAACAACAGGGTAATCTCCTTCTGCTTTTTTTATCCTTATGCCGGCTTCAGTTATCGTATTATGTTTAATTGCTTTGTTTGCACTTTCTATTGCCTTATCAAATTGTCCCATAGCCATATAGGTATATATTAGCGAATAATTAGCTTCCATGTTTGATGGATTAATTTCTAATACCTTTGTAAGGGTATTTACAGCTTCTTTATAAGATTCTTTTTCATAATAGAGGTCTGCCAGTTTTAGATAAGAAACAATGGACTTTGGATCTAATTCTATAGACTTTTTAAGATTCTCTTCAGCTTCTTTATATTTCTTCTGGTCTTTATATATAAGGCCTAAAACTGCATAATAAGTAGGGGCTTTAGGGTCAAGCTCGATTGCTCTTTTTGCAGCTTCAACCGCCTTACCATATTCTTTTAATTTTCCATAGGACATCGCAAGGAAGAAAAATGGATCGGAAAGATTGGGATCTAATTTTATTGATTCATTTAAAGCTTCAACTGCTTTTTGATATTCTCCTTTCAAATAATAAGCACTGCCAAGCAATGAAAGAGCCTCACTTTTTTTAGGAACAAATCTCGAATAGAAACCTTGCCAAAGAGGTTCACTTGGATTTTCTTTTGACTCTTTTGCTGCGATCTCTAGTAAATGTATTGCTTTATCATAATCTTTTATTGCCAAATGTGCTTTTCCAGACCAAAATCCTATCATATCAACAGTCAAAGGGCATGGTTTACCTTCCGAACATAAATCAATAACTTTGTTCATATAAGAAATGGATTCTTGATATCTATCTTGCATATAATATGCTACACCTATAAGAAAAAGCGCTGCAGTATTATCACCAAGTTTTTTATATTCGTTTATCGCTTCATTTAATTGACCAGAAGAAAAATATCGCTCAGCATTTTTTGATATTTCTAAGGTTTCTGTACAACTAAATAGAGATAATGCTAATACTACAATTACAATTTTAATAATAGATTTCATTGGATAACCTCCCTTAGCTTTTTTACTAATTTTATGTCATTTTTTTATTTCTATCAAATCTTTTTTTAACTCATTTAACTTGTTTTCAATTTCCTTCTTTTCCTTCAAAAATTTTTCTTCATTCTTCAATGCCTCTTGATATTCCTGCTCTGCTTTTTGTTTTAAGTTAAGAGCCTGGGCAAGAAGATTTTCAGTTTCTGAGGGAATTTCTTGGTCTGGTTTTGTTTCAGCCTGTTTCTTTGCTTCTAATTCTTTAATCTGTTTTTCTAATTCTTCAATTTTCTTTTTCGATTCTTCTTTTTTTGCTTTAATATCTTCAAGCTCTATGTAAATTTTTTGAAGTGCTTCAAAATTCGGCATAGCCAATTTGTAAAATTTAGCCATTTTAGTGAGTTTATCGTTTAACTCAATCACTTTTTTACTATCCATCGCATCAAGCAGTTCTTTAGGAGGATTATAATTGATGTGCCTTGGAGAACCAGCATCTCCTTCAAATGCAAGTTCTGCATAAAAGCGAGCTGCCTCAAGGTCTCCTGATTGCAAAAATGTCTCTGCCATCTTGGAAAAATAAGCAGTTCTTAATAATTGCTCCTTTGCTAACTCTTGAGTTTTTGTTTCAGAGGATGATTGGGGTCTTGGGTTATCCCAATCAATTCGTGATAAAGTCTCTCTTTCTGATACTCTTGGACCAATTATAGTATAACTTCCAAACTGTCCACTTCCAATTCTAACTTGAGAAAGGATATCTTGTCCTGCCCTTCTTCTTGCCTCTTCCTCTTTTCTCGCCTGCTCTTCTGCTTCTTTCATATATCTTTGCCATGCTTCATAGGCTTTCTTTTTGGCTTCTTCTTGCTGTTTTCTTAATACCTCTTGCTGCTGACGTTGTTGATAAGAAGTATCAGGTTCTGGCATCATAAGATTCATCATACTATCGTGTATCATTTGTCCTAAGGCTCCAAACAATGGAGCCATAATTCCTTGAAACATTTGAAGTTGCATCTGCTGGGAGGGACTAAGACTGGGAGAGGGTGCATAGCTAGATGTGCCTCCCGTAGAATTACTACTTATTGGAGTACATCCACCACAGCCAACGCATCTATATCTTACTCCATTTATAATAACTTCTCTTACTTCGCCCTTAGGTATATATGTTCCATCTGACAGTTGACTTCCCTCACATACTGGTCTAGGTTCTGGAATACTTTGTGAAAAGGATGGTGAAACTAAAATTGCTATTAAGAAAAGTAATATTCCGGAGTATGTTATTTTTTTATTCATTACTCTCCTCCTTTTCTGAGAGTTTTTTAGAATAATTTTCACACTCTTTGAGTTTTTTCATGTCTTTATCTAACTGGTCTTTTAATCTTTCATATGATTTAAGTAAATCATCCGTAAGTTTATAGTCTCTGTTAACCTCTTCATCTAAAAAATCTATTTTAATGATGTGATATGATACATCGCTTATTGACTTAAGAGTACTTATTATAGGACCAGCTTTTGCTAATCTATAACCTAATTTTTTATCAAGTTTATCCAAATTATCAATCGCTCTATCGATTTCATAATCTATTAAAAAGTCTACTGTTTCTTTTAATAACTGCTTCAATTTTTCTAATTCTTCTTCTGCAGATTCGCAATTTTCTTTAATTTCTATAAAATTCTCATAGAGCATCTCTACTTTAAAAAGCTTGGTTCCCTCGTCCAATAAACCAGCATGCTTTTGTGCCTCCTTATAATAATTACTTAATTTATCAAGACTATTTAAAATCTCCTTGTATTTTGCAGGATCTTTCTCTTTCAAACGTTTTAATTTCAAAATTTTTCCATAAACCTGATGAAGATTTACTGAAATTTCTCCAAATGTCGGAATAATATCTAAAGCAAAGTCTTTCTTTTCCTCTTTAATTTCTTCTAAACGTTCGTTTTGTCTTTTACTTAATGTTTCCGCCTCTTTTAAAAGCCTTTTCAAAGCTTCCTTATCACGTGCAATCTGTTCTCTAAACTTATTACATACATCTGACATACATTGAAAATTATTTTGTTGAGCAATATCAATATAACGTTTAATAATCTCAATTTCTTCTTCTGCTTTTTGTTTATTTTTTAGATGTATATTCTTTGCCTGTTCTGCCTTTCTTGCTGTATCTTCAGCTATTTGACCAGCTTTTACATCTCCATTGGCTCTTGCAAGCAGAATAATTTCCTGAGCTTTCATAAGAATCCTGTCGCTTTCTATTATTCCTCTTTCTGCTTCTTCTTGATCTTTTTGTAAATCAATAAGTTTTTTCTTCAGTTCAGTTATGCTTACGTCACAAACATTTTGTGCCAAAACTTTTGAGGAAAATATCAAGAGAGCAACAAATATAATTTGGAATGTAAAAAGTTTTTTAATCATTTTTTAAACTCCAATTTTTCAATCTAATAGTAAAATTATTTGTTTATTTCTTCTTTCTTTCCTATTAATCCCTTTTCTAAATCATTTAATTTATTTTCGATTTCCAGCTTTTCTTTTGATAATCTCTCTTCGTTTTTCAAGGCAATTTGATAATTTCGTTCTGCTCGTTGGAGTAAAATTTTAGCTTCTTCTTCAAGAAGTTCGTAATCTTCTTTTTTCTCTGGATTCTTGGTTGTTTTAATTTTCTTTTGCAAATCTTTTAATTCATTTTTCAGCTGTTCCATTTCCTTTTGAAGTCTTTGCTTCTTGTCTTGAATTATTTTTGATTCTTCATTATTTGCTTGTATTTCAAGAATTAAATTTGATACTGATTGAGTTATTTCTTGATAACTATTATAAATAGGATCTTGGTCAATAGACATTTTTGGCTCTGGAATATTAAATTCTATATTTCCAGGACAATCAATTGAAGTCTTATCATCAAATCCTGCTTTAGCTTTATCTGTCATTATCTCTAAGTTAGTTAGTATATTTTTAGATATTTCAAAATTTCCTTTTAATGCTAATTCTGCAGCTTGAATTGAGTTATAGGCTATGCAGTTTGCTTGCTTTAAAATCTTTCTGTATTCCTCTTTTTGAGAGTGTGACATTGGTGGGGATGATATTTTCATGTAGTTTGATAGTAATTCATATTTTAAAATTTCTTCTGCTTGTTTGTGTTTTAATTCTTTTATGAATCTTTCTTTTTCTTGTTGAGCTTTTTGTTGTTCTAACTTTAGACGTTCTCGTTGCTGTCTTAATTCTTCTTCTTGCTGTTGCTGGAAATCAGGCTGTTGAGATGGAGTATAAGAGCTTGATTGTTCATCGTAGCCTACACATCTTGTTTTATTCTGCCAGTGCACATCATTTGGTAATGCACTCCTTCGAGCAATTTCGCATTCTTGATAAGTTGCAAATCTGCCAGTTCTTGATGGAGCATTACAAGCTCTTGGCTCATATCTACATAAAAAGCTATTAAATTCAGATTGGTCAATTTCCCAATAAGCATAGGATGGAATAGGTGAGAAGTATAAGAAACCTAAAAACAACAAAAAAGTATGTAAATATTTACTTTTTAACATAGTTGTCCTCCTATTCAATTTTATAAACCTTTATCGGATTACGCCATATAAGATGCCTTTCTATAGGCTTTTCTGTGCCTATTAAAAACTCATACTTAGAATCTTCAATTTCATCAAACTTGAAAGTTGATATCATATTATTTGCTTGCCTAAATACTTCTTCAACATTGTCTCGACTATATCCATAAATATCGTGCCTAAACTTTGATATTTTGACCGTAGAAGTATCCATATTTATTTCGCCCTTTATTAAAAATAGAGAAATTTCCAGGTTGTTTGACATTATGTCTGGAAAAACACCAAAATATCTAACTTCAAAATATTTGCCATCAAATTTAACAGGGAAAAAAGGAAGTCGTTTTGAATTTATATCCCACCATACCCATGTTCTTTCAAAATTCTTTTTAAGAAATTCTTGTTCAATAAAAGCAGGATTTATCATTACTATTTGATTTGATTTGTCGTATTTAAATCTTATATTTCCATACTTATAATATATAACTTCATCATAATCTTGCTTTTCTCCCATTACTTCTACCATTCTTTTCTTTATATATTCCAATTTCTCATATTTCTTTCTATTCTCCTCAATTCTAAAAGTCATATTTTTAGCTTCTACAGAATTCTTGTCTTTTACAAAATCTACATATTTAGAAAAATTCTCTGCAGCTTTATCGTAGTAACTTAGTTCCTCATAAACTAATCCCAAGTTATAATAAATATCAGCCCATTCTGGAGATAATGCTTTGGCTATTTCAAGCAATTGTGCAACATTTTTCAAGTCTTCCCTTGATGACACATTTTTTAAAGCTTCTAAAAAATAAAATTGAGGATTGTTTTCAATAGTTAAAATAGTAATTCCTAACCTTGGTGTAGATGATATATTAGAAAGATTTATAGTTGTAGTAATTTTTCTTCCTTCTCTTATGAGAGTCATTTCATAAGAACCTGCTGGTAAGCTTTTTATATATTCACTAAATTCTTTTGCCAAATCTTTATTAGTTGATTCATAAAAAGTCTTACCATTTAAAGAATAAATAATATCCCAAATTTTGCCACCTGCTTTTTCGAAAGGAAAATTAGACAAAACTTCTGTTACAATCATGTTGTATTTTGTTTCATTCTTAATATCAGGCAACTTTATATTCGGGAACTTTAATTCTGATATAGATTTTCCTTCAAGAGCTGCTTCAACAATTTCTGGACGATAGAAAACTTTTTCAAAGTCATCCATTTTATAAACTTTATCACCAATTTTAACGTTCAGATATTTTCCTGCAAAATCGCTTGCATTGTAATAACCCGCTGGTGTAAGAATTATCCACTCTCTGTTTTTAAAAATAAAAAGTTTTGCAAGTTCTTTATTGTCCGATGTTCTTACTAAGCTTATAATTTGTTTTCCTTGGTATGGAATAATTTTTGCAGTTAATTTACCATCCTTAGAATGTTGAGGTTCATTACTTATATCTATGTTTAAATTATTATCAAATTTCTTTTTTGTATAGTTCAATCCCTTGAGATAAAATAAAAAATTTTCTAAAATCTTATTATCTTTTTTTAATGTCTCTGAAGGAATTGACTCTACATAAGTACTCGTAACATCCCATATAAAGTAAATTCCGTTGTTCTCAGGTGAATAAACTATCAAGTAATCTGTAAACTTTCCTGAAACAAAAGAAAATTCATCTAAAAGCAATTTGCTACTTTCTTCTGGTAGAAAAACTTCTGGCTTTTCTAATGCATTTACAGGGGAAAAATACAAAAATATTAGAAAAATTCCTATTAAAGCTTTATATACTTTAACCATAATAAACCTCCAAAAGCTTTCTATTCTATTACGTCTGCTAAGATACATAATTATCTATTAAAAATAGATGTTTACTTACATAGTCATTAATTGATAACTATCAATAACAGGTTTAACTATTAATTCTTTAACTACACTTCCATCAGAAATACTATGAATCTTTATGCTTCCATCAGTATATCCTACAATAATAAATCCACCGTTTGTAACTAATAATGAAGTTGCTTGGTCGAAGTGAAATTTCTTCTCTTTAGTTAAACAATTATCCGTGATATTGAATATCGAAACATAAAAATGTTTTGCAAATATGTTTTTTTTGTCTTGTTCAGAATGAATAATCTCTATATCCCCGTTTTTTAGAATCACTTTATTAGCCATATTATTATGAAAAATATCACAAACTTTTTTGCCAGTATTTATATCAAATAATCTCAAATTTTGCCCTTTATCTAAATAAAGATATTTTCTATTAATGTCTATCGCTGCCCAAATAATATCCCATGATTCTCTCTCGTCTATTTGGAATTCTGTTACGGGATTTAATGTTTCTTTGTCATATAACATTACCAAAAGTTTTTCTTTACCGTGATCTGATAAATCCTTACGACTAATTCCTTTAAAGTGACCAATATATAAACCAAGATCATATAAATGTAAATCAATTTTGTTGTATAGTTCATCATCTATTGAAGAAAAATCAGGGAGTTTAACCTCGGAGCCATTTTCTAAATTAATGATACGCACACGATTACTTATACCCCCAAAACGATTACTTATATCCCCAAAAACTCCTTCTAATAAGTATATTCTATTGTTTGAAATTTTTCTTATTCTTCCATCTACCTTTATTTTAGTTAAAGTTTCAAGAGTTTCTATCTTTTTACCAAAAATACTGTATATTTCTATGGGTTCATCATACGGTTTTATAACTAATAAAGAATTTTTTATAAAGAACATATCTTCTATAAAATGATTAGTTATAATAATCGATACTTGACGCCCACTTTGTATGTCCCATATTCTTATCTTGCTTCTAATAGCATCTACCGAAGCTAAAAATCTTTCACTGTCATCAATTGCAAGAAAGTGTGCAGCCTCACTAATTTTATACCAATTTACGGGGTCTGCATATCCTGATTGTGCAAAGTCATTTGGTTCTTCTAATGCATTTACAGGTGAGAAATAAAAAAATATTAGAAAAATTCCTATTAAAACTCTACATACTTTAGCCATATTTAACCTCCAAAATCTTTCTATTCTTCCACATCAGCTAAATATACATAATAATCAGGTATAAAACCAAAATACTCCCTTTTATAAACTAAACATAAACTTGCTTTGTATGTTTTCCCTACTTTCATTTTTTCCAATATATCTTTCCTTATACCTGCTACATGATAAAAAGGTCCTGATCTTGTCATACCTTTAACTTTTAAAATATCTCCTATTGAAATTATTTTATCTGCAATAATTTCAGTTTGTATAGCTTTGCAGGGATAAATAGGACCAAATGATAGGGTAAACGGGAGTTAAAATAATGTTGTGTCTAAATAAAATTATAAGGAGGAGTAGTAATGGATAAGAAAGAATACTTTGAAAAAATATTAGACAGATCTACCGAAGAATTAGTAAAAGAACTTTTCCCAAACGGTATAACAACTCAAGAAGAAAAGATAGGTATAAGAAAGCTTTTAGAATCTGTTGTGGAACTGATTATGAATCAGGAAAGAAATTTCTTCCTTGAAAATGATGAAGACAACAAAGCAAACGGATATTATGAAAGAAGCCTAAATACTGGTTCTTTCAAGCTTAACATAAATGTCCCAAGAGATAGAAAGGGTAGATTTAGACCACAAATATTACCTGACCCTTACAAAAGAGTTAATGAAGATTACATAAACCTTCTTATGAGTTTAGTATCCAATGGATACTCAGAAAGCAAGATAGATTCTACATTAAAAAGCTTGGGCTTAAACTACTCAAAACAACATATGGATAAAATCAAAAAAGAGCTTATAGAAAGACTTAATGATTTTAAAACAAGAGAGCTTCCATCGGATGCATTTGTACTGTATATAGACGCATATCACTGTGATATAAAAGAGAAAAACAAAATCAGAAAGGCTTCTGTCTATGTAGTTCTTGGAATAGATTTACAAGGAAATAAAGATATATTTGGATTTTATACATTTTTCAGTAGTGAAAATAAAGCAGACTGGATAAAAGTATTCAATGATTTAATAGATAGAGGACTAAAAAGGGTAATGCTTATAGTAAGTGATGATTTTCCTGGGATAACAAAAGCCATAGAAACACTATTTCCTTATACAGACCATCAGCTATGTTTAGTCCATTTACAAAGAAACGTTAGAAATCAGATGGATAAAGAAGATTCACAAGTATTTAACAAAGAACTGAAAAACATAAAAGAAAACAGCTTAGATTATGAAGATGGATTAGAAAAATTAGATGATTTATGCGGTAGATTTAAGTCTAAATATCCAAGCTTTATAAAACATATTCAATCTAACAAAGAGAGATACTTATGTTTTTTAAAATATCCAGAAAATCTAAGAAAACACATATACACAACAAATCCAGTTGAAAGTGTTAATAGCATGATAGAAAAGGTAAGAATAAATTTAGGTGGATATTTTCAATCTGTGGACATTCTTGAGATAAATCTGCTTATACAAAGAGACAATTTAAAGAATGGAAAATGGAAAAAGCCTATACCTGCTTTTAAAGGAGTCTCTTATGAAATTTTACAATTGTTTAATAAAAAGTTTTCAATCCAGACACAAAATTATTGACAAGTCTCGCATAAATAGTTGCATTTTTTACATCTCGTCTTATCTCTGTTATCATTTCTTGAATTGCACCAAGAATAAATTTTCCTTGTTCTCCTTCAATTGGTTCTTCTTGAATTGTTTTTTCAATTTCTCCTATTGTAAAATAAGGGTCGTCCTTAGTAAAAGGCATTACAGGGTTTTCAATTTTTAAAGTATAAGGCATTTGAATATTAAAATCTCTTTTTAAATCATACTCAATAACCGCTCCATCGGGAATAAAGGCTTTACAATTGTCTGGTTTTTCTCTTATAAAAGTTATTTTATAATCTGGAACTCTTGAATCTATTCTTGATGATTTTTTAACAACAGCCTTAATTGAGTTTTTATCAGTGCAACCGTTAGCATTTACTTTTATTTTGATTTTGTGATCTTCAATATTTAAAGAACGTAAAACTAATATGCCTTCTTCTGTTGGGGAAAAAGAGTATTTTAATGATTTTATATCAGACTTATCTGAAGTCTCTAAAATTCCTCCCCATTCTACTGCGGTAAATCCTTTTCTTATAGGTGTTTTAATTTGAGGTTCTATTAATTTTTCTTTACTATCGTAAGTACCCTCAAAATAAAAGATTACCCTAATAAAAGTATCTGGTTTTGGGTTTATTTTAACTGCTATATTTTCATCTAAAAATTCTTCACTTAGTAATCTAATTTTATAATAAGGATATCCTTTTAGTTCACCAAGCCAATATTCTTTAAAGTCTTTTATTTCTTTTTTATTAAGTCCTAATTTGGGAAGATTTACATCAAACCATTTTTCCAAATCTGTGGTTTTAACTATCCAACCTTCTTTTGGTAAATCAACTGAATTTTCTAATGCTACTTCGTAGAAAAGATACGGATATTTATTATCTATCAACCCATTTGGATTAGCTACAACTAACCATTTATCTTTGTATTCTGGAATGGTTTTTGTAATCTGTCCTTTTGGTTTCAAAATTACTTCTACTTTTTCAGTTTTATTTGGATAAAGATAAAGAGCCGGTTTTTTTAAAATGTGTGTAGGATGTTCTTCTAAAAGAAAACTTTCTAAGCAGGTTAATAATTTCATTTCTTTATTTTTATCTCTTACTAAAGTAAAGCAAAGTGTTTTTTGCTCAGTTGGGCAACAAGAAGGATCAGTTTCTTTATGGGTAAGAAGTGATAAATATATGGAGTCTCTCTTTATATCATTAAAATAAACAAATCCTGGCTCAAACCTTAAATCTTTTATTATAACTCTATCACCAAGTTTAATTGAATTAGTTTGAACGATTTTATCATCTTCTTTTACAAGAGCTGTTATTTCAAAAAACACGCCACTTCCACCAAAATTTTCGGAAAGTATAACTATGGCAAATGGTGGCAAGAATTCGGGTTTAAATATGCCGTAATTTTCTATCTTTACACTGAGATAATTTTTCATATCCCCTTCGTTACTAGGTCTTAATGGAGTTTTATATTCTCCATTCTTCAATGTGACTGTTTGCTTTGAATACTTTAAATGATATGTGAAATTCTTAACGGTTTCTTCATTTAGATTATTAGAATCTTCTAAAGCTATAGCTGATTGTATCATAAGTAAAAAAATCCACATAATTATATATTTAAAAGCTTTCATAATTAACCCTCCTTATAAATGGTTTTAATTTTTATTCTTCTAATGTAAACATATATAACTATTTCTATCAGAAGCACTGCAATAGTACTTAATAAGAACAGAATAACGCTCCCTTCTAAAGATGAAATAATATTTATTTGTATTAATAAGTTATTAACTAATTTAATTAGAAGTATTAAAGCTGGCAAAGATAAAATAGATAAAAGGAGATAAAAAATTTTCTTTCCCTTTATTTTTGCCGAATTTATAATTGCTAATAAATAGAATGCAAAAGAAGCAAGATAAATTATCGCTGCTAATTCAGATAATCCAAACATAAAACCTCCTTGTTAAGTTATTTTAAAATTTAACTATACTCCAAAACATATTCAGTCTTATCCTTCTTTTTAAATATCTTCAGTAGTTCAAAGCCCTTGTATTTGATTAAACCATCGGGTGTACTAATATTAAGTTCTTCAACATTAAGTTCATCAGCAAATCTTTTCTCTGGACCTGTATAGCTACAGCATATTTCAGCTACTTTTATTGATTCTCCCGGTGCTAAAGTAACCTCAAGCTCATATTTTTCTTTATCGTATTTGTATTCATCAGGTTGAAGGGTTCTGCACTCACCACCTTCTTTACATATATAGATTTCTTTCTTAAATCCAATATACCAACATGACTTCTTTTCTAATTCCTCCCATCTTTTTTCAACTTCTGGCGTTGGAGCAGGCTGTTTTGGTTTTTCAATTTTTCTGTATTTAACTGCTATCGTTATTGACATCTCGGACTTGCTTACAACATAAAAACTCGTTGTCCATGAACAGGATAAAAGGAAAAGAGCAATGATAAATGTTATGGAAGTTATTAACCTTTTCAATCTTACTTACTCTCTTACTCTAATACGTTACTATATTTTTCTCTTCTACCTTATCTATCGTCACTGCATTTTTCTTCATACTTTACACAAGTCTTATATACTCCACATATTTGTTTACCAGGAAAAACCGGATCTGGCTGACAGAATCTCCTTTCCTCCCATTGTACACACACTTTTTCACATTTTTTAGTAGATTCTGACTGTTTATTTTCGTCTTCTGCCAAAGCAATACCACTCAATAATTGGAAAAAGGTAAACATAACTACTAATTTTTTCATGACTATTTACCTCCTGTATTTATTTTTAAAGATTATCCTATTCCTTATTGGGATCCATAACTCTTCCCATAAACAAAATAGACCCCGTCTCTTTATCACGAATCAAAAAGATAAAAGGATGATCTGCTTTAAATACGGGTTCTTCAATTAATGCTTTTGTGTCTAATACTACAGCAGTAGCTGCTGCAGCTTCTGTTCCCTCTTCATTCACCTCTACAAATGCTTTGTGAATAACTTTACTTATATAAAGATCATTCTTTTCACCATTAATTCCTGAAAAGTCAGCTTCAACTTCGTCAAAAGCATCTTTCATGCCCATATCAGATAAATTTTTACTCAAGTCAAATCTTTGTGTAAATTTAAATCTTGGAATATATGCTTCAACTTTCGTTTCCGTAGCATTTTTCAACCACTCTTGTAATTTCTTTTCATCCATCATATTTTCAACTGTTTTAAACTTTCCTACTTTTGGTAAGATTATAACCATTGAAATTTTATTACCTTTATAAGATATCTCCAATAATTGAAGATCATCGTTTTCGTAATAATTGAATGTGTTTTTTTGGTACATCATTTTAACCTTAGTTTTTTGCCCGTTTATTAAATAAAAATCTTCATCTCTCGTAGCCATCTTATTAAATTCTGTTTGCCACTTTCCTTTAAAATAAATAGCATTTGTAAGCACTAATCTTGTAAGGCTTGTTATATCTTTTGGATTTAATATATCTTTAATCTTTTCTTTTGTTTCTCTTGAAACCCAATCATTAATTTTTATTCGTGCACCTTCAGGATTTGTTATATAATCTGCTTCGTTAAATCCACCTTTATAATATTTTTCCATTGTATTTAAAAATTCCTGAAGATACTTATAATCCTTTTGCAACCATAAAGCATTAGCAATATTGAGTTCATAATCCTTATTAGATTTTAAATTTTCAATTAGCTTAGAGTAAGCTGGATGAAGACGATCTTGTGGAAGAGTAAAGTTTAATACATTAGCCATCTGCTTTTCCGTATTCCCCCTTGCTCCAGCATAGGTCATTGCAAGAGCAATTGATATACTAGCAGGTGAATAAAAGAGGTTCTCTTCTTTATTTTTATCTTTTAGTTTTTTATACAAATCAAAACTAAACTTGTTTATGCCCTGTGATACAACTTTTAAATCCTTGTCTGTATCTGCCATAGCTACATTACAAAAGAATATTACTAAGACCATTAAAAGTATGTTAACTAACTTTTTCATAGTTACATCCCCTAATTTTTAATTGGGTATTAATAAATAATCAAGATCCGGTTGTAATTTTAATATTATTGTTATCCATACCATAAAAGCCAATATCTCTAAAGGTATTTCATAATTTAAAAAACATTCTCTTTTTCTATGAAATATCTTGCGTTTTATAAAACCTATTTCCAAGCCCTCTTTCTCTAAGATTGTATATCTTTCTATAAAAAGTCCGAATTCTTTTCTCAAAATTATCTCTCTTCCATCTAATAACCTAATTGTAAATTGATTCCTAAATATACTCGACTTATCAGCTCTAATAATTTTTATCCAGTCATTTTCCTTCCATCCCATTTCATACCATTCTCTATAACCTCTCAGCTTATAGACCTTATTTGTTTCAAGAATAGTTATAGAATCAAAATCTATATATTTGTGTTTTATATACACAATTGGTCTATTTCCGTCAAATATCTCATAGTCATGACTAAAAAAATCTATTGGAACAATTTCATATCTTTTCATTCGGCAGCGTTTCTCTCTATATGCTCTAAAATTTCTTTATGGGCTCTAATATAATCTTTTAATTCGTCTAAAGTAAAGTAATCAAGGATATCCTTTTTACCCTCTTCGAAATCATACCCAAATAGGCTCTCCGGAATATACACAAGCTTATGTGGTGGAAGTTTTTTTAAATCGAGCCATAAATCATTGTCAAACTTGTATTCCATATAACCTCTTAACATTTGTAAATAAATTACATTATTTAAAGCAAAAAAATTCTTAGCATCTCTATATATATTTATAAGATCTTCTGGATAAACTTTAACTGATGAGCTTAGTTCTAATCTATGGGGATATATTTCTCCAAAAACTGCTCTTAATTCGTCACGATAACTACTATATTTTGGAGAAAGTTTTTTTTGCAGTGCTTCAAATTCTATTGCAAAATCTGCTCCAAATGACCCAGGCATTATAAAAATAAGCTCAATTCTACCATGACCACCTATTGTGTTTGATGTCTTTAAAGGATAATATAGCTTTTCTGATTTAAATTTCATTATAAGAGGATTTATAAATCTTTTTTCTTCTTTAAGCTCAACTACATCAAAAACAAAATATATGAAACCCCTTTTAACATAATCATTAACAATCAAATCTATATTATCGAGTTGTTTATAGATAGATTTATTGACATTTTTTTGTTTAAAGAAATTTTCTACCCAGTTTTTAAAATCTTCAGCATTATTTACTTTTACTACTGTTACATCATGAGAACCAATTTTCTTAGACAGTCTGACTTCAACGGGAGACAAATCAGAACCCCCACCTTTTGAATATTGTTTGAAATATATACGCCTTTTCTGTAGTAATCCATTAAGCTCTTCAAATGGGTTATTTTCTGCAGTGGTTACTTCTGGTTCTGATGGCAAAGGAATAAACCTTAATATTTCTACAGATTTATCTGATTTGAATTCAGTTCCAAGGATGAGAACCTCCTCGTAACCATTATGCATTATTATAGCCTTCTGGGCATCCTCACTTATTTTAGCTAAGTCAAGACTTATAGCTCCCATATCAGAAAAAGCTGTGGAGGATAAAGTTAAATAAATAATAAAGAAAAATATACTTGCAGGGATTTTGTTATGTTGAGCCATTTTACACACTCCTTTTTAGCAAGAGCTCTCCCATGGAGAGCTCTCATTCTTTAAGCATTACTCGTTGTTTTCGGTCTTTTCAATTTTGGGTTTTGGAATTGGGGGGATATACTGCGATCCGCCACCGCTTAGGTTTGAAGACCTTTCAGTATCAAATCCCTGCCCTGCTTTTACTCTTACATCTTCATCGCTTCCCGGATCTTTCGTTGCATGCCAGCTATCGCCAGATACACCATTCATTTGATCATGAGCAGAATCTGAACCATAAGACATACCTGCTACCAACAACATAAATACCATACCAAACAAACATGCTTTTAACTCTTCATAAGACACCTCCTGTGGTTTTTTTTAGTCTTCTTTCTAAATTATTATTTCTATGTTTTCCAACAAGTGGCATTTATTAAGTCTTAGGTTTTGATATACATTATTATTAAAATCTCTCCTTGAAAGGTTTGATATTTATCTGTAAGCAAAACAGATAAAAACCTTCCAAAAGGAGTTAAAATGTGTATAATCTAATTTATATAGCAATTATTCAATATTTCAACAGAATGATAGGGAATGTTCCAAGATTATTTTTTGGTAAATTAAATATGCAAAATCAAGAAAGGATAGAATGTTTGCATGAGAAGAACAACAATACTCTTTAAAGAAATATAAAAAACTACAGAAATATTCCTTAAAGAAATTAATTACGAAGATAAAAAACAAAATAATAAAAAAGGTATACCAAGAAAGTACCAAGATTCATTTATCTTTATAATGTCCTCGCAAATTGTAACCAAAAAATTGAAAAATTTTATTCCATGAATGTAAACTATTTAACAAAAGGAGGACATTAAGATGAAAAGAACCAGGAAAAATTACAGTCCAGAGTTTAAAGCTAAAGTAGTTTTAGAGCTACTTCAAGAAAACAAAACCATGAACGAAATAACAAGCAAATATGACATTCTTCCTAAAAGCCTTATAGAATGGAAAAAACAATTCTTAGAAAATGCAGCCTTAGCATTTGACAAAAGTTTAGTTGCAAAAGAATACAAACAAGAAATAGAAAACCTAAAAGAAGAAAATGAAAAATTAGTAAAAAATTAGGAAAAGTAATCGTAGAGAGAGATTGGCTACAGGGAAAGCTAAAAAGCTTGGACTTATTGATTAGAAAAACTCTAATCGATAACAGTGAAAGTGTCCAAGCTAAAACCCAAAAAAATCCTTCACTATCACTAAACAGACAGCTTGAACTACTAAGCATATCAAAAATAGCTTATTATTACACTAAAAAAGAACCATTTTCAAGTGAAAAAGACAAAATTCTATTAGATGCGATAGATAAAATCTATACAGAACATCCATATTATGGTGCCAGAAGAATGCAGAAAGCATTAGAAAGCATAGGAATAAAAGTAGGAAAGAGAAAGTTAAGTAGAATTTATAAGCTTATGGGTATAAGGGCATTATATCCACCACCAAAAACAACCATTTTAAACGAAGAAAACAAGAAATATCCATATTTATTAAACCAGACAACTGCAACACAAAAACCAAACCAAATATGGAGCGGTGATATAACCTACATTAAATTAGAGAAAGGCTATGCATACATAGAAGGCTCAATAGACTGGCATAGCAAGAAAGTATTAAGCTGGAAGCTAAGCAATACGATGGGTAGCTATTTAACAACCAGCATTTTAGAAGAGGCAATAGAGAAATACGGAAAGCCAGAAATATTCAATTCAGATCAAGGAAGCCAGTACACATTAAAAGAACACATAGAAAAATTAAAGAAAAACGGTATAAAAATATCAATGAATGCAAAGGGTAAGAGTATAGACAATATAGTAATAGAGAGATTTTGGAGGACATTGAAATATGAGAATTTATATCTAAAGGCTATAGCACTGTAAAAGGAGACTTGTCAATAATTTTGTGTCTGGATTGAAAACTTTTTATTAAACAATTGTAAAATTTCATAAGAAGCTCCTTTAAAAGCAGGTATAGACTTATTCAATTTTCCATTCTTTAAATTATCTTTCTGGATAAGCAGATTTACCTCAAGAATGTCCACAGATTGAAAATATCCACCTAAATTTATTCTTACCTTCTCTATCATGCTATTAACACTTTCAACTGGATTTGTTGTGTATATGTGTTTTCTTAGATTTTCTGGATATTTTTAAAAAACATAAGTATCTCTCTTTGTTAGATTGAATATGTTTTATAAAGCTTGGATATTTAGATTTAAATCTACTACATAAATCATCTAATTTTTCTAATCCATCTTCATAATCTAAGCTGTTTTCTTTTATGTTTTTCAGCTCTTTGTTAAATGTTTGCGAATCTTCCTTACCCATTTGACTTTTGACATTTCTTTGTAAATGGACTAAACATAGCTGATGGTCTGTAAAAGGAAATAGTGTTTCTATGGCTTTTGATATTCCAGGAAAATCATCACTTACTATAAGCATTACCCTTTTTAGTCCTCTATCTATTAAATCATTGAATACTTTTATCCAGTCTGCTTTATTTTCACTACTGAAAAATGTACAGCGGGGAGTGAATTCTTAGGTGAGTTTAGCAAAGCAGCAGAGGAAAAAGAAATAAAACATTATTTTAACTATCCAAGATATTCAAAAGAACAGGCATATGTATAGAGAATGAATAGGATATTACAAGGAAAGTTCGTGATGAACTATAAGAATTACGAATTAGAAGATATTCATGAGTTTAACGAAAAGATGTTGCAATATATACTATGGTATAACATAGAAAGACCTTATCATAGTTTAAATAAAAAATCACATATACATTACTTTTGTGATATTATAAATTCGAATAAATCAGAATTTTCCCAAACTGGTATGACTTATACATGTTAGAATTTAAAATCGAGTTAATGCTTTGGCAAAAATTTATTCCAATATTAAAACATAGCTTAAATTATAATCCTTATTTAGATGGTTTGAGAGGAGTTGCTATACTCCTTGTGGTTTTATTTCATGTTTGGCCTGACTATTTTTCGTTTGGATACGTAGGGGTTGATATATTTTTTGTTATATCCGGATTTTTAATAACTCAAATCATTTTTACTAAATTAGAAAAAAATTCTTTTTCATTTAAGGAATTTTATCGCAATAGAATCAGAAGACTTTTTCCTGCTTTAATTATTCTGCTGATAACTGCTTTAATCTTGGGCTATTTATTTTTGTATCCAGAAGAGTATAAGCAACTTGCAAGGCATATTGAATTTTCAGCATTATATAGTGTAAATTTTAAATTAATAAAAGAAAAGTCTGATTATTGGGATACAGGAGCGATTTTTGAACCTCTTCTTCATTTATGGTCATTATCCATTGAAGAGCAATTTTATATCTTTTGGCCATTTCTTATTTATTTACTTTATAGATTTAAAAAGTTTATATCTATAAACTTCTTTATCATTTTCTCTATTCTACTTGGATTTTCTGTATTTTTAAATGTAGATAAGTTTTATCATACGTTATCGAGAGCTTGGGAACTTGCTTTTGGTGGTTTCATTTTCATTTTATCTTATCAATATAAAGAATTTGTGAATAAAATTTTAGATAAAAAATGGTTTACATTTGGAGTTATTATATTTTTTATCTTTTCTATAGCTTTATCATCAAATAATAACTCTTATAACATATTTAAAACTTTTCTTATTGTTCTATCCTCAGGATTACTGATCTTGGTTTTGACTTATTCTAAGGAAAAGTTTTTCTTAGGAAATACCTTTTTAGTATCCATAGGAATTATAAGTTATTCTTTATATTTGTGGCATTATATGATAATTAGTTTTGGAGCTATACTTGGATGTGATATAAGGTCTTTTTGGGCAGGACTAACCATTATAATAGCGTCAATAATCCTTGCTTTCTTAACATATAGATTTGTTGAGTTTTATACCCGTTCTATTGAAAGCTATAAATTTGCTATCGCCTTATTTTTCACTATGATTATAATAGCTTTAATAGGTCAGTATATTTATGTAAAGGATGGATTGCCTGACAGACCTCAATTTAAATCTTCAACTTATTCTTATTTTCAGAAACAGTTAACTGAAATAACGCAAGCGAATGAAAAAGAGCTGGTATCAATTTCTAAAGTATTAGGATATATACCTTTAATTGAAATAGTTAGATCAACCTCTAATGACATTTCAAAAAGATATGTTCTCATCATTGGAGATAGCCATGCACAAGTGGCATATCCTGGATTTGCTTATTATTTAAAAAAGTATGGTTATGAAACAATTTTATTTATGAATTCTGGATGTTGTCCACTTGTAAATAACCCAGTTGTAGCTGATGTTGGTGATACTAAAGAAAGATTAATGAAATGTAAAGAGACAATTAATGCTACAAGTAAACTTATAGAAAATAAAAACATTCATATATCGAAAGTTATATTCATAACACGAGGCCCGTATTATATGTACGGTAAAGGTTTTGGAGAGGCAGAGAAGACTGCAAAAACGGTTTTTGAAAGCTTTTATGAAAATCCGGCTAACTATGATCAAAAGAGAGAGTTTACTAAAGCTTTAAATTTTACATTTAAATACTTTGATGAAAGAAACATAAAACTTTATTATGTAATTGATAATCCCGAGTTAGGCTTTTTCCTAAAAGAAAAATGTATTCCACACCCTTTTAACATATGTCCACAAAACAATTATCCACAAAACAATTGTAGAATAACTTTAGAATCTTATTTAAAACGAGCTTCTGAATACAGAAATATAGTGTATAGCTTGGCAAAAAATTATAAAAATGTTGTTGTTATTGATCCTATTAATGTTTTTTGCGACGAAAAATACTGTTATGCTATAAGAAATGGTAAACTGCTTTATAGAGATGATGATCACCTTAGCCCAGACGGAAGTTTTGAGCTGGCAAAATTTCTTATAGATAAAATAGTTAGTGAACCTACATCTCGTTAATTTTTATGAAAACAATTTAAACCTTTTAATATAACATCCATTATCCAGAAAAAACCTGCCAAAGCAGTTTTTAAAAATTGCAGATGATCAATCACTTTTCCAAAAAACCATAGATAGAGCCTTAAAAATAGTGAAAAATCCAAAAGATATATTAATCATAACAAACAAAGAGTATTTTTTTCACTTAAAAAGCCAGCTAAGAGAAATAAATCATTCTGAAAAAGATTTTCACATTATCACTGAACCAGTAGGAAGAAATACAGCACCAGCCATAGCTTTAGCAGTTAAATATCTAACAGAAAAACAAGAATTATCATTTAATGAAACTATTTTTATATCACCATCAGACCATATTATACAGCCTGTCCAGGAGTTTGTAGAGTATGTTAAAAAAGCAGATGAGCTTGCAAAAGAAGGATATATTGTAACCTTTGGAGTAAAACCTACAAAGCCGGAAACTGGTTATGGTTATATAGAAGCTGGAGAAAAGATAAAAGATGGATATAAAGTCATAAAATTTCATGAAAAACCATCCATAGAAAAAGCTACAGAATATCTGATGAAAGGAAATTTTTATTGGAACAGCGGAATGTTTACATTCAGCATTCAAACAATCCTTTTGGTTAATAACCCTAATATTAGAGATAAAAATCATGCCAGGGACTAAAAAAATTAGAGGATATTATAAAAGAATTACTAGAAGATTTAAAAAAGAAGTTGAAGCAATTGGAACTAATAAAGCAAAAGTTTAATCTTGAATTTGATAAGATTATCAATATATAATAGCAGAAAAGTTTGATTTAATCACTGTAAGCTTTGATTCTTACTTTGATAAAATATGTCTCTGCAGAAAAACGCCAGATGATTTTATATTACAATTTTATGGAGGATATGTTTAGTATGAAAAAAATTGCTCTTATTACTGGTATAACTGGACAAGATGGGTCTTATTTGGCCGAATTTTTATTATCAAAAGATTATGAAATTCATGGTATCATTAGAAGAAGTTCAACCTTTAACACACAAAGAATAGACCATATCTATGTTGACCCTCACGACCCAAACGCAAGGTTATTTTTACATTATGGCGACCTTTCTGACCCTGGAGTCCTTACTGAAATAATTTGGAAAATAAAACCAGATGAAATTTACCATCTTGGAGCTCAATCTCACGTTAAAGTGTCATTTGATATGCCTGAATACACAGGAGATATCACAGGACTTGGAACAACAAGACTCCTTGAAGCCATTAGAAGAAGCGGAGTAAAGGCAAAATTTTATCAAGCTTCTTCCTCAGAGATGTTTGGAGCTGCCCCTTCTCCTCAGAACGAAAATACAATCTTTTATCCAAGAAGTCCTTATGCAGCTGCAAAAGTTTATGCTTACTGGATGACAGTGAATTATAGAGAAGCTTATAACCTTTTTGCTTGTAATGGTATTTTGTTTAACCATGAAAGCCCAAGAAGAGGAGAAACATTCGTTACCAGAAAGATAACAAGAGCTCTAGCTAACATTATAGCTGGTAAGCAAAAAATTCTATATCTTGGGAACCTTTATGCAAAAAGAGACTGGGGCTATGCTCCTGAATATGTAAAAATGATGTGGTTAATGCTTCAACAAGACGATCCAGATGATTATGTAGTTGGAACGGGGGAAAGCCATACGGTTAAAGAATTTGTAAATTTTGCATTTAGTTATGCAGGGATAGAGCTTGAATGGAGAGGCGAAGGTATAGAAGAAAAAGGTATTGTTAAATCTGTTGAATCAAATCTTACTAATCATGTTAAACCAGGGGATATTGTGATCGAAATAGACCCAAGGTATTTTAGACCAACAGAGGTTGAATTTTTACAAGCAGATATAGCAAAAGCTAAGCAAAAACTTGGCTGGGAGCCGGTAGTAAAATTTGAGCATTTAGTTAAAATTATGGTAGACTATGACCTTCTCCAAAATGGAATAAAGCCAAAAGGAGAAGGGATAAAAATTTCCAAAGAGCTTGGTTATGGTTGGACTAATCATGAATACTCTTTCTATGAAAAACTACGTGAAAGATAGTATTATTTTTAAAAATTGAGGATATTTTGTATGGAAAAAGAAGCAAAGATATTTGTAGCTGGACATAAGGGATTAGTTGGCTCTGCTATTGTTAGAAAATTAAAAGAAAAAGGCTATACAAATATAATAACTAAGGATAAATCAGAGGTTGATTTAAGAAGACAGGAAGAGGTTGAAAGATTTTTTGAAAAAGAAAAACCAGACTATGTATTTCTTGCTGCCGCAAAAGTTGGCGGAATATTAGCAAACAACACCTATCCAGCTGAATTTATTTATGATAATTTAGCAATAGCTCTAAATGTTATTCATTCAGCATATGAATACAGAGTAAAAAAGCTTTTAAATTTAGGCTCTTCGTGTATTTATCCAAAATATGCTCCACAGCCTATGAAAGAAGAGTATTTGCTAACAGGAAGTTTAGAACCAACCAACGAAGCTTATGCCATTGCCAAAATTTCTGCTATAAAGCTTGTTAGATATTACAATCAGCAGTATGGGACTAACTTTATTTCTGTTATGCCTACAAATTTATATGGTCCAAATGACAATTTTAACCTTGAAACATCTCATGTGCTACCAGCTTTAATAAGAAAATTTCATTTAGCTAAGTTATTAGAACAAGGAGATATTGAAGGAATAAAAAAAGATTTTAGAAAATATACAATAGGCTTTGGTTTAGACAAGGAGATTGATTTTAATGATAATGATAGTATTCTAAAAGTTTTATCCAAACTTGGTATAATATCTCTTGCCTCCAAGGTTTCGCTAACCATTTGGGGGTCTGGTGAAGTTTATCGTGAGTTTTTATATGTTGATGACCTTGCTGATGCTTGTGTGTACTTGATGGAAAATATAAATGCTCTAGATATGGCTAAGCTGTGTAATGACTACTTTGTAAACGTTGGAACTGGAAAGGATATTAAGATTAAAGACCTTGCTATCTTGATTAAGGATATTGTAGGATTTAAAGGTGAGATAATACATGACTTAACTAAGCCAGATGGAACTCCAAGAAAGCTTTTAGATGTTAGTAAAATAAATCAGCTTGGTTGGAAAGCAAAAACAAGCTTGGAAGAGGGAATTCTAAAGACTTATGAGGAATATATAAGAAAATTAGAAAATGAAAAGCAAGGAAGTGAGGAGTACAAAAGTGAAATGTGAGAAGTATATAAGATAAAATCCATGAATATAAAAGAATATAAAGAAAAGCTTTTTAAATCCGATACAAGAAAAAGATTGATTGAAAATTTTTTATCTTTATCAGTACTTCAGATTGCTAACTATATATTACCTTTAATTACTTTACCTTATCTTGTTAGAGTACTGGGACCTGAAAAATTTGGACTTATTGCTTTTTCGCAAGCTTTTATTGGGTATTTTATGATACTAACTGATTATGGCTTTAATCTTTCAGCTACAAGAGATATATCTATAAATAGAGAAAATAAAGAAAAGGTTTCTGAGATATTCAGCTCTGTTATGATAATTAAACTTGCTTTAATGATAATATCTTTAATTTTAATGTCTATTATAATATTTTATTTCGAAAAGTTTAGACAAAATTGGATAGTTTATTACTTAACGTTTGGAATGGTTGTGGGACAGGTTTTGTTTCCTACCTGGTTTTTTCAAGGTATGGAAAAAATGAAATATATAACATTTTTGAATATTCTTGCAAAAGTTATATTTACTGTTGCTATATTTGTGTTTGTTAAAGAAGCATCTGATTATTTGTATGTGCCATTATTAAATAGTTTGGGTTTTATAATTGCAGGCATACTGGGTTTATGGATTGTGTTTAGGAATTTTGAGGCTGGGTTTAAGTTTGTAAGTTTGAAAGAGTTAAAGAGGCAATTAAAAGAGGGATTGTATATATTTATATCCGAAATATCAGGCAATATATATGGTCGTGGAACAATTATAATAATTGGCTTGGTATCAAATAATACAATTGTAGGCTATTATTCTGTGGCTGAGAGAGTTATGAAAGCTGTTGCTGGTTTATCTCAACCTTTTGCTCAGGCTTTATATCCATATGTAATGAGAACAAAATTTAATTCGTTTAAGACAGTTTTTAAGTATTCTTTTATCGTGTCTCTTTTTATATCTATTTTTTTATACCTCTTTTCAGAAATAATAATAGAGTTTTTTAAAATCCATAATAAAGATGCTGTTTTAACATTAAAAATTCTTTCTATGACTCTATTTTTTACTTTTTTAAATGTAATTAAACAACCTTACATATATGCCTGCAAAATGGATAAATATAATCTGCAAATGTACGTTTTTACTGGTATTAGCTTTATGCCTATTTGTATATATCTATCGCTAAAGCTAAGCTTAATAGGCACTGCTTTATCTTTATTGTATGTTGAAATTATGATATTTATAATAGGATTAATTTTAATTTATATTTGTAAAAACGAGCTGAGGAGCTAAAACCAAATGGAGATTTCAGTTTTAATTAACACTTTTAACGAGGAAAAGAATATTCGTAATTGCTTAGAAACTGTAAAGTGGGCTGATGAAATTATTATTGTAGATATGTATAGCGATGATAAAACCGTAGAAATTGCAAAAGAGTATACAGATAAAATATATTTTTTTGAAAGAGTTGGGTATGTTGAACCTGCTAGACAGTTCGCTTTAGAAAAGGCTACACATGAATGGATACTCGTGGTAGATGCTGACGAGCTTGTACCATTAAAGCTAAAAAATAAATTAATTGAAATAATGGAAAAAAATTTAGCAGATGTTGTATTTATACCTCATAATAACTATTTTTTTGGTAGACTAATGCAAGGAACTGGTTGGGGGGCTTTACAGAATTATCATCCGAGGTTTTTTAAGAAAAATTTCGTTTCCTTTTCAGAAAGAATACATGATATTTTCAGAATAAATAAAGATGCAAGAATATATTATATTGATGATCCGGAAGCAGGTTTTATTCATTTTAATTACATTGATGTAGAACATTTTTTAGATAAACTTAATAGGTATACAACAATAGAAGCAAAAAATATGTTTAATGGTATAAAGCCAGCACCAAGCCTGAGAAAATTTTTATTAAAATTATTAATAGAAATACTTAATAGATTTATAAGAAGAAAAGGATATAAAGATGGTCTTTATGGATTTTCATTAATAATTCTAATGGTAGCTTATCATACAAGCTCTTATTTAAAATACAAAATAATGAAAAAATTTAATTCAGAAAATCCACGAGAAAAAATTTTAATAGAATATAATAAAATTGCTCAAAAATTTATAGAGGAATATAAAAAATGACCTATCCAAAAGTATATATAATCTTACATAACTACAACGACTGGCCGATACTATTGAATGTTTAGAAAGAGTTTTAAGGAATGATTATCTAAATTATCAAGTTATTGTTATTGATAATAGATTAGATCCAGAAAGTAAAGAAAAGTTAAAAGAATATGAGAAATAACGTGGCAGTTAAGAGATAAAAGGTTTATATCTTAATGATGATATGGATTTGCAGGTGGATTCAAAATAGGTTTAGAAGAAGGATATAACGATCAAGATTGCGATTTTAAATGATGACAATAAACTTGCAGAAGATTCGTTAAAAGTATTGTTATATTTTTTAGAATTCATTACATAAAAAAACAAGGAACAAAAAATTGTATTATTATCAGAAGTCTGATAAAAAATAGTTTATTAAAATTTTGGAGGAAACATGATTAATCAACAAAAATTCGAACCATTGATTTCAATAATTACCTTAACCTACAATCACGAAAACTATATAGCAGAGTGTATTGAATCTGTACTTTGTCAAACTTACCAAAATTGGGAGATGATAATAGTTGATGATGCTTCTACAGATAAGACTCCCTATATAGTCGAGCAGTATGCTAAAAAGGACAGCAGAATTAAGTTTATTAGAAATGAAAAGAATAATGGTCCATTATTCTTGGATGTAAATTACAATTTAGCTCTTAAGGAGGCTAAAGGTGATTGGATAGGGTACTTAGAGGGTGATGACGTATTTACTCCAAAGTCACTTAAAATAAGAGTAAATGCTTTAAATAAACTACCTGAAGAAAAGAGAAATAATATTTCGTTAATTCATGGTCGTTATGGAAGAATATGGATGAATAGTAAAACAGTAGAACTGCCTATACCATACTACGAAGACTTCAAATATTCAAACATTGTCAACAATACTCCATCAGGTATGGCTTTGATTTGGCTACTTTCTGGGTTTAACTTTATCTTTCCAGGCACGGTTTTAGTGAGCAAAGAAAAGCTACTTAAAATTGGAGGTTTTAAACAGATACCAAGAGAAATAAGAAGTGTAGATTATTGCACATGGACTTTTTTAGCTTTAGAAGGAGAATGGTTATATATTCCTAAATTTCTTCACTTTTGGAGAAGACATTCAAATTCTATAACTATGCAGTATAGCGAAGAAATAGTTCAATACAGTATCCAAATTTCTGAGTATTTTTGGAAGAATTTCCATGAAAAAATTTTAGATAAATTGAATGGTAAGTTTACAGAATTCGAAAGATGTCTTGGTGTTTTAGTTAAGATAGAATTAGCAAGATTTGCAATTTTAAATAGAGATTTTAAAACTTCTGGGCAACTGCTAAAAGAGATAGCAAACTGTCCCTATATTGAAGATATATTCCCGGATATATTTAAGAAAAAATTAAAAGTTGTAAAGCTTGCGTATTCATTAAGAATGCCTATAGTTCTCAAAATGGCTATATTATTTAAACGGACAATAATGAATAAAAAGTATTCAGAATATAAACCTTTCTTTTTTAAAGATTTAAAAGATATTGATTAGTTATTTGGTGAATCATGTCAAATATATCAATAGACTATGTATAATGAAGAAAAATAAACAAAGCCGCAGTAATTTCAATGAATATTATGTGGTCAGATGTAGGTTTATGGGATAGTATATATGAAATACTTTCGAAAGATGAAAGTCGAAACATAAAAGTATGCAAGGTTGTAGACATATTGTAGATTTGCATACCACAAGTTTACAGACCATGGGAGGAAGCTATACGGGCTTAAAAAAGGAGAAAGAACAAAATAAAAAGAACAACTGTAGCATACCCGGGATAGTCTTTAAGTCTTCGATACATTATCACAGGAGTGAACATTGGATAGTGGTAAAAGGCACTACAAAGTGGTTATGGAAAACAATGGAGAGATAAAAGAATACTTTGTTCGTAAAAATAAAAGTATATACATTCAAAAAACAACTAAACTTAGATTAGTTAATACCCGAAAAATTCCATTAGAGCTAATAAAAGTTCAAGTTGGTGAGTATGTGGAAGAAGATGATATTATAAGATATAATGATATGCATGGAAAGTATAAGGAAAGTGAGAGGTAAAAGTTGAGAGGGAGAGACAAGATCTGAGATGTTTATAAAATTAGAGGTAATTAATTATGCAAGAATCTAAAAGATCAGAGGATATTAAAAAGCCATTGCCAAATTTTAAATTAGCCGAGGATTACTAAATTTTGCTGAGAGCTTACAGAAATTTAAAAATAAAATATGTAAATTATCCAGTATCATTTATACATATGAATGGAATTGCTGCAAAGTTTATTGAACAGACTATAAATGAATTTACAAAATCAAAATTAAAAAATAAAGAGCAGATGAACTTGTCATTTTGGCATATTAAAATATATTACCCATATATGATAATTAAAAATAAGATAAAGAAATTAATCAAATTTATAAATAGTTTATTTTAATAATGAAAATCCTAATTAATATGATAAGTCTTTTTCAAGGTGGACCAAAGACAGTAGCCTTAGGCTATTTAGAAGGAATTAGTGAATTTATCAAAGAAAATAAAGAAGCTGAATTTATCATCATCATGCCAAAAGTTGATGAAATCATAAATAAAGCTAAAAAATTAGACTTATATAATAAATGCAATATAATAACAGTTGAGTATCCAAATGTAGAGCCAAGATTTATTTACAAATTATTTTATGATCATATATACACTCCATGGATTTCACACAAATATAAAATAGACTACATATTCATGACTGCCAACTTTGCATCTTTATTTACAAGAAAAAAGCAAATAGTACTTTTCCATAATCCTCATTATGTTGAAAACATTAATCCATTTAAATCATTAAAACAAAAATTAAAACTTATTTTGGAAAAAAAATTATTTTTTTTAACATTAAAAAGTAAAGATCCAATCTATTTAGTGCAGACTAAATTTATAAAAGACAAACTATCAAAACACACTAAAAAAATATTCCTACACAAAATGATTCCTCCAGAAAATGAGTTTAGATGTGATGAGAAAAATTATAAAAAAATTAGTGAAAAATTTTTAAAATATGCCGGCTATATAAAGATGTTTCTTCCTGCAAAGTTCCATCCAAATAAGAATTTTTGGATTATTTCAGAGTTGGCTAAGTACATTAACGAGAACAATCTACCAATAAAAATATTTTTAACTTTAAAAGAAAATGAATATAAACATTTACTAAATGACAATTCAGAAAGCCTTAAAGATATAGTAGTTAACTTAGGTGAAATTAGCTATTATGAAATTAGATGCTATTATGAAAACATAGATATTGTTATTTTCCCATCAAGCAGTGAAAGCTATGGTTTTCCAATAATTGAATCTATTTTAACCGGTAAAAAAATTATCGTTCCAGATATGCCAATTTATAAAGAACTATTAAAAGATAAAGGATATTACTTTAATTTAAGAAATATTACAAGTTTATTTGAGACAATTCAAAAAATCATTCTTGAGAGAGATAATAAAATCAATTATAACTTAGACTATGAAAATTGTAAATGGAAAAATAAAATTTATGAAATTGTTAATTTATTTAAGAGTGGGGAAAAATAAGATGAATCAATTTGGAAAACCTATATTATTTGTAGTTTTTAATAGATTAGATACTACTAAAAAAGTTTTTGAGCAAATAAAAAAGGTAAAACCGATAAAATTATATGTTGCTTCTGATGGTCCAAGAAATGAAGCTGAGAAAGAAAAGGTTATGCAAGTTAGGAATTTTATTATAAATAATGTGGATTGGAGATGTGATATAAAGACAAGATTTAGAGATAAAAACTTGGGAGTTGGTTTTGGTCCAAATGACGCTATTGATTGGTTTTTTTCGCATGAAGAAGAAGGAATAATACTTGAACATGATTGTTTGCCATCGATTAGTTTTTTCCACTTTTGTAGTGAACTATTAGATAAATATAGAAATAACAAAAAAATTGCTGTTATTCAAGGCTTTAATCCATTTCCCAAAAAAGATTATCCTTATAGTTATTTTTTCTCTAAATATGATTTAAAATGGGGATGGGCTACATGGAGAGATAGGTGGCAGTATCAAGATATGTATACAAAGGATTGGCCACATATTAAGAAAACTGATTTTTTAGATATGATAACAAAAGATAATGTAGTAAAATTATTTTGGATTACTATTTTTGATCAAATTCATAGAAATCCCAACCTTACTTGGGATACCCAATTTACTTATCAACTTTTCAAAAAAAATCTGTTAACGATAACCCCTAAACAAAATCTTATTCTAAATATTGGCTATGGTAAAGACGCGATATATACAACATGGGTTCCAGCACATTTAAAGGGACTTAAATTGGAAGAATTAGATTTTCCGTTAGTCCATCCTGAGGATATTAAAATAAATGAAGAATATGATAGATTAATTGAAAAAGTACAATTTAATATAAATCATTTATCAGTTTTAAGACGTAAGTTCAGGAATTTTCTTGAGTCAAATAAATTTTTGAGAGATAATTTTCTTCCTTTGTTTTTATTTTTATATAGATCTTATAAAAAGTTTAAAGGTTAGGTTGTCAAGAATGAGAGTATTAAATTGGGAAACTTCAGATGTGATGTATTACAATATATCTTATGTAACGCTTTGTTTTAAAATTAAGATATTAATTTCTGAAATATTTAATTTGTTTAAGAGTGTAGAATGAGGATTCTATTGAACTCGCTTATACTTACAGAAAAGCATACAGGTTATTCCACAGTTATATCAAATTATGTTTATGAATTATCTAAATATCTTTCTGATAATGATATAAATTTAGAGATTTTTATACTTATTCAAAAAAGGGCATATTTAGAATTTTTTTCTAACGTTAAACTTCATGACAAAATAAAATTCATTATAGTTAAAAATTTAAATCTCCCAACCAGATTAGTATATGACCAGATGATCATAAATTACTACTTAAAAAAATATAATTGTGATATTTTACATTCACCAGCTACCTTAGGGACTGTATTTAGCATTAAACCACAAATACTTTTTTTTCATGCTTCTACCACTTTTATGCTTCCAAGGAGTATGCATGGTAGAAGTTTCTTGGCTACTTGGCTTTCAAATTTGATTATAAAATACTCAGCGTTAAATTCTAAAAAAATTTTAACAACAACCATAGTTACAGGTAGAGAGTTAGAAAGATTCTTAAAAAGAAAAATTAATTTTATCCCAATATATAACGGTCTACCATACGTAAAGAAAGATTTTAAATTAGAAAATATAAAAGATATTATAAAAAATTTAAAAAATAAAAAATTTGTGTTTTATCTTTCAAGCTTCTATAAACTAAAAAACCATGAAGTTATGATTAAGGCTGCAAAAGAAAACAAGGATATTATCTTTGTCTTAGCAGGATCCTCAATCCAAGAAGATTATTTTAAATACTGTGTAGACCTATCAAAAAATTTAGACAATGTGATAATTTTAGAATCTATTAACGAAGATGAAAAAGCTTTTCTTTATAAAAATTGTTATGCGTATGTTTGCCCTTCACTCTTTGAAGGTTTTGCTCTAACTCCCTTAGAAGCTCTTAGTTTTAACAAACCAATTATTTTGTCAGATATTGAAGTTTTACACGAAGTCTATGGAGAAAAGTTTATTTATTTTAACCCTTATGATTATAAATCCTTAAATACTGCGATAAAAAAGATTGATGATGAATATAAAAATTATTGTACAGATAATGAACTCTTAAATAAATATAGTTGGAAAAATTTTTTGCTAAGAAATTTAAAAGTATATGAAGAGATTGAAAAAGGAATTTAAGGTAATTTTATGAAAACTATAACGATAATAGGAATCAATTTTTATCCAGAAGATAGCTCTACCGGTCTTTATACAACACAAATGGCTGAATATTTATCTAAATTTTATAACGTAAATGTTATTACAGGATTTCCATACTATCCACAATGGGAGATAAAACAAGAATATAAAGATTTACCAAAATACTATTTTGAAGAAATTAAAGGTATTAAAATTTATAGGTATAAACAATATGTTCCTAAAGATCCTTCTTTCAAAAAGAGAATATTACATATGATAGATTTTACCATTGGTAGTATCAAAAATTCTTTTAAAGTTCAAAAAAGTGATTTAACTATATGCATAGTACCGTTTACATCATCTATAATCCTTGGTCTTTTGGTTAAAAAATTTAAAGGAGGAAAACTGTGGGTTCATATACAAGACTTCGAGTTTGACGCAGCTATAGAATCTGGATTATTGAGTAAAAATAGTAAATTCAAAAAAGTTTTTGCTAATTTTCTATTTTATATAGAAACTAAGCTGTTTAATAAAGCAGATATTGTAAGCACTATAAGTTATAAAATGATTGAAAAGCTCAAAAAGAAAACTTCATCGGAAACATTTCTATTACCTAATTGGGTCGATGGAAATTTTATAAATCCCGAAACTTCTAGTAAACATAGATACTTAAATTCAAGTAAGTTTAAAATTTTATACAGCGGTAATATTGGTGCAAAACAAGACTGGGAATTTTTTAAAAAATTTGCAGGCTTTTTAGAAAAAGATGATTCAATAGAAATTATTGTAGTTGGGGATGGTGCTTTTAAAGAAAGATTAATAAAAGAAACTACAAATCTAAAAAACCTTAAGATATACGATCCAGTTCCACTGCAAGAGCTTTCAGACCTACTATGTAGTGCTGATTTACATATTCTTTTTCAAAAAAGTAACGTAATAGATTCTGTAATGCCTTCAAAAATTTTAGGTATGATGGCAAGTGGAAAGCCTTCGCTCGTAACTGGAAATATTAATTCAGAATTAAACGAAATCTTTAAAAAATCTCAAGGAGAAGGATATTTTGAACCATCACAACTTCAAGAGTGTGTAAACTTTGTTTATAAGTTAAAAGAAAATCCATCCTATGCTAAGGAAACAGGATTTAAAGCGAGAGAGTTTATATTAGAGAATTATTCATATGAGAAAGTGCTTGAAAGATTTAGGTCAAAAATAGAAGAATTATTGAAATAAAATAAAATTCTTAATATTCAATAAGCCCCCTCTCTCTTTAAAACAACTTTAATAGTTTTTATTAAGATAACTATATCAAGCCATAAATTCCAATTTTTCACATACCAAACATCTAATTCAACTCTTTCATCGTAAGAAGTGTCGCTTCTTCCACTAATCTGCCATAAGCCTGTAATACCGGGCAAAACTTCATAATAATAGATTGCGTAATCTTTATAATATTTATCAATTTCTTCTTTAGTCACCGGTCTTGGACCAACTAAGGACATTTCACCTTTTAAAACATTAAATATTTGAGGCAGTTCATCTAATGAAGTTTTTCTTAAGAATCTTCCAACTTTTGTCACTCTTGGATCATTTTTTAATTTTCTAAAAGTCTCGAACTCCTCTCTTAGTTCAGGATTTTTTTCTAAAAACTCCTTTAATAACTCATCTGCATTTGTATACATTGACCTAAATTTTATTACCTTAAATTTTTTACCATTTTTTCCTATTCTTTCTTGAGTATAAAAAATAGGACCTTTACTGTCCAGCTTTATTAATACTCCAATAATTAGTATGGTAGGCAATAAGATAGGTAGCATTAAGACCGATAAAGTTAAATCAAAAAATCTTTTTATGGCTTGATTTATGCCGGATTCTAAATGATTTTCAATTTTAAGTAAAAACATCTTTTCATTAAATAAATTATAAATTTCACTATTTAACAAACCTATATCATTTAAAGCCGGGATAATAAATACATTTTTTGTATGTCTATGAATTTTATTAATCAAGTCATTAAGATTGTTTGAATTTATAGATGGCATTGCAATGATTACTGTGTCTATTTCATTAAGAATTTCTATATTAGAAATTTTTCCAAGAATTGGATATTTCTTATTGTTTATTTCAATATATCCTTCTTTATTGTCATCTAAAAAACCTTTAATCTCAAAATCAAGATGCGGGTCTTCTATTATACTTTTTGCTACACTCTTTCCTGTTTCGCCAGCGCCAATAATTAAGATAGGATTTCTGTAGAAGCTAAACAAAATTTTTTTACCAAAATGCCTAAATAAAAGGAAAAATATTATCGAGTAGAAATATAAGAAGATTATCGTCAACCTTGAGACTAAATGAGCTTGTTTTGATAGGGACAATATAAAAAATATAAAAATAATAGAAAAACTAATAGCTCGTATAATTTGTTTGATCTCATCCCAAAATGGATAGTTTTTTGTATATAATTTTTCATACCACAGGAAAAATAGAAAAATAATTGGTATCCACCAAAAACTTAGAAGATAGCTAAAAGTATAATTGTAATCAATATCTTTTAGAATACTGACGGATAAAAACTTTCTTGTTAAAAATGCTAAATACAAAGACAGATAATATGCAGATAAATCAAACACAAGTAAAAGGATTATTTTTAAAATTTTTTTCATTCAAAAACTTCTCCAAACCGCAACGTTTATAAGTAATTATCATTATCCTTAAAGTATTATTTTATCATAATGATTTTTGTTATCATAAATGAATAAATTTTGTCAATTATTATTTACACTTTAAATTTTAATCTACATTTTTTAATATAATTGACATTATATTAAAGAGATAAAACCGTATTCATAAAATAAATCATACATCGGGTAAGAAATTCAATAAAGATATGAGAATCTTCTCTCGGCTGTAAGAAGAGAATAAGTTAGAGGTTTGTATGTTGAGGCAATTCATAAATTGCCCGTACGTAAAAGGTGAGACGTGAGACATCTATTTAACTACCCATTACTCTTTACTCATCCTCAGAACTTTTGTCCGAAACATCTCTTGATGAATTTTACAAGATTTACCAATTTCTCACTTAAAGTATAGGTTTGAATATAAATAAAAACAATTAAATTATCAAAATTTAAAAAATGTCGTCTTCTGTGTTTAGGTATAATGGATATAGTGAATCAAATAACAAAAAAAATTTTTATCAAGCTTATATTTTTTTAAAACTTTTAATATAAATCGGAGGAAAAATGAAAAATAAAGAAAACTGGCTGATAATTATGTTTGCATCAGCTTATTTATCAATCTCTGTATTTACAGGAGTCTTAATTTTATTTCTTCTATATGAAATATACTTAATTGCAAAAAGACAAATAAAATTAAATGGACGTTTAAAGATACCACTTTTTATGATAATTACGCCGTCTATTTTAAGCTCGGCAATCTATGGCAAACCACACGAAATAACAGGAGCACTAAATCAGACGTTTTTTAACATTACATACTTTGCAAAAGATTTATTCACGCCATCATATGAGCTGTTTAAAAAGGTAAATTACACAATAGTTTTATTTTGCACGGTAGAAGCGATTGTTACTACTTATTACTATTTTAATGGTGTATTAAAGCCGATTTGGGGCGGAGAGTTTGAAATAGGGATTATTTTTACCTTAGGAAGCCTATCAGCTTTTACGTTATTTTTATTGGAAAATAAAAAACGATGGAAATATCTATTTTTTGTTTTATTCTTAGTTTTTACATTCTTGGTGTTTTTTTCTGGCAAGAGAAATCCAATGATTGGATTAATATTTGCGTATATATTATATTTTGTCATTATTATTAGAATTACAAATGTTAGTAAAAAATGGGTTTATGGATTAATTTCAACCTTTATAATTATTACTATTGTAGGTGTATTTTACGCATTTGAAAAATTTCCAAGGCATAAAAATATGGTTATACATTTAATTCAAGGAAAAGAGCTAACTGATCAACAATTAAACGAATTTTCAAGTTTAAGATGGGAAATTGGAAAGAAAGGAATAGAAGTTATAAAAAAAGATATTGAAAATGGAAATATTCTTCCTCTGCTAATAGGTCATGGGTATGCAGCGGGAGAAAGATTAGAGCCACCATCACCGGTTGGAAGGTCTTATGAATCAATTTTTTTAATCTCTGAACTTATAAATATTGGCTTGATAGGTTTAATTGGAATAATATTTTTAATGTATAGATTTTTTAAGTTTGCCATTACTGTAAAACTTTCTGAATTTAATCAAATCATAGGGCTACCATTCATAGTTTTTCCTGCATATTTTCTTGTAGGTGGAATATTTAGCGGTATGTGGGATGCAATTTTACCTTTGTATTTTCTCATGTTTGGAATTGCTGAAAATTATTATAGTGCCATAAAACAAGGCTAACAGATTTTCAGATTTTCAAGTCCTTTAGACTAACAAGTAAGAAATAATTACCTTGTTCTATTATATAACCCACAATCATTTATAAACCTTTTCCCAAAAAGATTTTAGATAGTTTAACACAATTATAGCAAGAAGTTCCCACATTCTATAAGGTGGGGATGAATTGCTAAAACATCTGTATAAGCTAAAAGAAATATGGGAAAATATAATATAAGAATTTAAAATTATGAAAATCGGGGGATAAAGATGAGAAAGAGATTAGGAACATCTACCTACATTCAGAGAATTAATACACTTGAAAGAAAGCTTTTAAAACAAGTAAAAGAATTAGATGATGTTATGGAAAAACATCCAGAAATAATCTTTAGATTGCAAGTAGTAGAATTTGCTTTAAAACATTCAGTGAAGGTTGCAGTTGAAGCTTTTGGTGTATCAAAATCTACCATATACAGATGGATTAAAGAGTATGAAAGCAGTAATAACAATCCTGTATCTCTTAAAAATCGTTATATATCAAAAAAAGGAATGAAATTAGAAAAATTACAAAAAATAACAGAAAAACATAAACAATTAGTTTTAGAAATAAGAAAGAAACATCCTAAGCTTGGGAAAGAAAAAATAAAGGTTTTACTTGATAAACTCTGCAAGCAGCACAATATTCCTACGATATCTGCAAGTTCAATTGGAAATATAATAAAAATGCTTAAAGAGGAAAGGAAGTTAAATCATGAGTACGCCAGGCAAAGAATCACAATCAACGGAAGAACTGGAAAGCTAATAGTGAAAGAAGATAAAAAGAAAACAAAGAAAGATAGATATAAAGACAAAAAACCAACAAAACCAGGAGAATTGGTACAAATAGATACAAAGCATGAATATGTAAATGGTAGAAAAGTTTATATATTTGTAGCCAAGGATGTAAAAACAAGAATCTCTTTTACTTTTGCATATGACAGGCTAAACAGTAAAAACGCAAAGGACTTTTTAGAGAAATTAATAAAAGCAATACCATTTGAGATAAAAGGTATACAAACAGATAATGGGAGCGAATTCTTAGGCGAGTTTAGCAAAGCATTAAAGAAAAAAGATATAAAACATTATTTTAACTATCCAAGATATCCAAAAGGACAAGCATATGTAGAGAGAATGAATAGGACATTACAGGATGAATTTATCATGTACTACGAAGATTATGAATTAAAAGATGTTTATGAGTTTAATAAAAAAATGATGGAGTATATGCTATGGTATAACATAGAAAGACCTCATCATAGTTTAAACAAAAAATCACCTATTGCATACTTTTGTGATATTATAAATTCAAGAAAATCGGAATTTTCCCAAACTGGTATGACCTATACAACATCTTGACAATTATTCAGTTTCGTATTATAATAATCCGTATGAATGCTAATAAATTTGATACAAATAAACATTCAGTATTTCTGCTATACTATCATCTAATTTTAGTTGTTAAATATAGAAGAAAGGTGATAAACAAAGACATCTCAGAGAAGCTTAAAGAGATGTTCATAGAAATAGGCAAAAATTATGGAATAACACTAATGGAATGGGAAAGTGAAGAAGATCACGTTCATTGTTTATTCAAAGCAAAACCTACAACAGAGTTATCTAAATTTATAAATGCTTATAAAAGTGCATCTTCAAGAATAATAAAAAAGCAATTTCCTGAAATTAGAAAGCATCTGTGGAAAGAGCATTTTTGGTCTAAAAGCTACTGTCTGCTTACGAGTGGTGAAGCACCTATGGAAATGATACAGAAATACATAAAGAGTCAAGGCAATGCTAAAAGCGTATAGATACCGTATATATCCAAATAAAGAACAACGAATATTTTTTGCTAAAACCTTTGGATGTGTTAGATTTGTTTGGAATAAAATGTTGGCAGAAAAAATAGAAGCTCTAAAAAATAAACAACCACTACCTACAATTACTCCCGCCAAGTATAAAGAAGAGTTTCCTTTTCTAAAGGAAGTTGACAGCTTAGCACTTGCCAACGCACAACTAAATTTAGAAAAAGCTTTCAAGAATTTTTTCAAAAACCCACAGCACTATAAATTCCCTAAATTTAAAAAGAAAAAAGACAAACAGGCATACACAACTAACAAAGTAAAGAACAATATCAAAATAGATTTCGAAAAAGGACTACTATATCTTCCGAAAATCAAAGACGGAATAAAAATAAAATTGCATAGAAAGTTCGAAGGGAAAATAAAATCTGTAACCATTACAAAAACAAAAAGCGGTAATTATTATGTGTCTATATTGGTAGAAACTGAAGATGTTAAAAATAAAGTAAAACAATCTAAAAACAAAATTTGTGGTATAGATTTAGGCTTAAAAGAATTCGCAACAATAACAGATGATACAGGGACATACAAGATAGAGCATCCTAAATATCTGTTAAAAGCTGAGAAAAAACTAAAGAGATTACAAAGAGCATTATCAAGAAAACAAAAAGGGTCTAAAAACTTTGAGAAAGCAAGAAGAAAGTTAGCAAAACAACACGAATATGTAGCAAATTTAAGAAACGATTTTCTACATAAACTATCCAAAGCCATTATTGACGAAAACCAAGTCATAGTGGTGGAGGATTTGAGTGTTAAAGGTATGCAACAAAATCCATATCTCTCCAAATCAATATCAGACAGCGGATTTGGAACATTTGTTAGATATTTAGAGTATAAAGCAGATTGGTATGGAAGAACTCTCATTATAGCTGACAGGTTCTATCCAAGCTCTAAGCTCTGTAATGTATGTGGGTATAAACATAAACAGTTGAAGCTGTCTGATAGATATTGGCAATGTCCTATATGTGGGACACATCACGATAGAGGTGTAAATGCATCTATAAACTTATACAAAGTAGGGTTGGAGCGACCCGAATTCAAGCCTGTGGAGCATGCTCTGGCGGATGACCGTATCCAGCAATGGGTACCTAAAAAGCCATCATGCTGTGAAGCAGGAAGCCACACCTTCTATAAGGTGGAGTAGTTCACCTTTCTATTAACCCAGTCTAAATTGTCCAAATACCATTTAACTGTTTTTTCTATACCTTCCTCAAAGTTTACCTTTGCCTTCCAGCCTATTTCCTTATTTATTTTATCCGTATTTAATGAATATCTATAATCATGACCTGGTCTATCTTTAACAAAAGTTATTAAATCTTCAGGTTTATTTAATATTTTTAAAATAGATTTTACAACATCTATATTTCTTTTTTCTTGACCGCTTCCAACGTTATAAATTTCTCCAACTTTACCTTTTTCTATAATTTCAAAAACTGCATCTGCACAATCAGAGACAAACAACCATTCTCTAATGTTTAATCCTTGACCATAAACTGGGATAGGTTCATTACTTAAAGCTTTTAAAATAACAACCGGTATAAGTTTTTCTGGATACTGCCACCAACCATAATTATTAGATGGTCTTACAGTGATTAATGGTAATCCATAGGTTCTAAAATAAGCTCTTCCAAGCATATCAGCTGAAGCTTTGGATACAGAATAGGGAGAGTTAGGTACAAGTGGAGTAGTTTCATAAAACTGACCTTCTTCGCCAAGCTCACCATAAACTTCATCAGTTGCTATGTTTATAAACAATTTAACGTTATTATCTCTTGTAACATCAAGTAATACCTGTGTTCCTTTTACGTTTGTATCAATAAAAGGAGTCGGGTCTAAAATGCTTCTATCTACATGACTTTCTGCTGCCCAGTGTACTACAATATTGGGCTTTTCTTTATTAAAGATATATTCAATAAATTCTTTGTTTGTAATATCTGCTTTGTAAAATGTAATTTTTTCTTCAACTTCTTTGAGTCTCTCTAAATCTCCAGCATATGTTAATTTGTCTACAACTACAACATCCAAGCCTTTTTTTACAGCCTGTCTTGTAAATTCACTTCCAATAAAACCAGCTCCACCGGTGATTAAAATTTTCATCTTTTTATCTCCTTTATATATTCTTTTAAAGTTGGAAGTTTTTTATCTTTTTCTGATAAGATAAGATTATCAATAGTTTCTAATGGCCACTTTATATTTATATCTTGGTCGTTCCATATTATTCCTCTGTCATAAGCTGGAGAATACTCGTTATGGGAAACTTTATAAATTATCTCTGCTTCTTCTGATAAGGTTAAAAATCCATGAGCAAATCCTGGCGGAATCCATAGCATAAGCTTATTTTCTTCAGATAATTCAACGGCTACCCATTTTTTAAAGTATGGACTATCCGGTCTTATATCTACTGCCACATCAAAAATTTTTCCTTTTATGCATCTTACCAATTTACCTTGCTCGTAAGGTTTTTCTTGAAAATGAAGTCCTCTGAGCACGCCTTTAACAGACTTAGAATGATTATCTTGAACAAATTCAACATTTAATCCGGCTTTTTCAAAGTCAGATTTTTTATAAAATTCTAAGAAAAATCCCCGCGCATCTTCAAAAACTTTTGACTTGACTATTTTTACCTCGGGAATTTCAGTGTCAATTATTTCAAATGGCATTACTTAGCTCCTTTCATGTTCTTTTACTAAACTTAAAAGATATTTACCGTATTCTGTCTTTTTAAGCGGTTGTGCTAATTTTAAAAGATGCTCTTTCGAAATCCATCCATTATTGTAGGCTATTTCTTCTATACAGCCTATCATTAAACCTGTTCTTTTTTCTATTGTTGCAACAAATTCTCCGGCTTCAAGAAAACTGTCATGGGTTCCTGCATCAAACCATGCAAAACCTCTACCAAGCAGCTTTACTTTTAGCTTTTTATCTTTTAAGTACATCTCATTAACAGATGTAATTTCAAGCTCCCCTCTTTCTGATGGTTTTACATTCTTTGCATAATCTACAGCTTTTTTATCGTAAAAATACATCCCTACAGCTGCATAATTAGATTTTGGTTTTTTGGGTTTTTCTTCTATTGATAAAACATTTCCTAGTTCATCAAACTCAATCACACCGAATCTTTCTGGGTCTTTTACGTAGTATCCAAACACATAAGCTCCGCCATTTTTCTCAACATCTTCTTTTGCTTCTTTTAAAACTTTTGTTAGGTCATGACCAAAAAAAACATTATCTCCAAGAAGATAAAACACATTATCGTCTTTTATAAAATCTTCTGCAAGAATCAATCCTTCTGCAAGTCCGTTTGGTTTATTTTGAATTTTATAATGAATGTTCATTCCAAGATGAGAGCCATCATTAAATAATTTTTTGAAAGAGTCTAAATCTTCCGGATTAACTATAAACATAACATCTTTAATTCCAAGAAGCATAACAAGAGACAAAGGATAATAAATCATAGGTTTGTTATAAATTGGTAAAAAATGTTTGTTTATTGAGATAGTAACAGGATATAATCTTGTCCCACTTCCACCGGCAAGTATAACTGCTTTCATTATGATAGACTCCGTTTTATGCCTTTTTTCTTATATTTTAGCATATTACTTATACTCATTGATCTCAGGGAAATTAAAAGCTATAAGATTCTTCACTTGGTTCCTGAATTATAAAAATAAAGCCTCAAGTAAATGCTAAAAATAAAACTTCCTCCAAACCGGTCACTTTGCTTGTCATTCTCAATCTGTGTAAAGAATCTAATAATTTTCTGAATTTCTCACCTGACAAAATTAACAATTTAATGAAATTTTAACACTTATGAATTATAATAATACTTTGGGGGTGAGAAATTAGTGATTTTTATAGAATTTAAAAATGAGATCCTTCGTACTTACGTCCTCAGGATGACGGGAAAAAGTTGAATGATAGGTATCAGAGAAAGGATAACCTTATTTGTCATTCTGCAGCCGGCAAAGAATCTCCTACTTTTATTGAATTTTTCACCTGACATATTTAAACACTAATGAATAATGAATTATAATAATTTTAAAAAGAGGTGAAAATATGAACGAGATAAGATATAACTTTCTTAAAGATACGTGGGTGATTATATCTGCTGACCGGGCAAGAAGACCCCATGAATACAATATTTCAATTTATGAAGAATCTACAGACCCATCTAAATGCCCATTTGAGTACGGAAATGAAGATAAAACACCACCTGAGATATTTGCAATAAGACCCGATGATTCCCCGCCAAACACACCAGGATGGAAAGTTAGAGTTTTTTCAAATAAATATCCCGCATTAAAAATAGAAAATCCACCTATCAGAGAAGGAGAATTTATTTTTGAAAAAATAGGTGGTTTTGGTGCCCATGAGGTTATTGTGGAAACTCCAGACCATTTTAAACATATACAAGATTTTGAAGATGAAGATTTTATATATATGTTCATTGCATTTAAACAAAGGGTTTCAGCTTTATATAAAGACCTTAGGATAAAATACGTTCATGTGTTTAAAAATCATGGTAAAGAAGCAGGAAAAAGTATAGTGCACAGCCATAGCCAGTTAATAGCCTTACCTATCATTCCAAAATTACAAAAAACGATGATACTTCAATCTAAAAAATACTTTTATGAAAAAGAAAGATGTTATTTATGTGATGAGATAAAAACTGAAAAAAATTTAAAAATTAGAACAATTTATGAAAATGATAGTTTTATAGCTTACTGTCCTTATGCAAGCTTATTCCCTTTTGAAATAAAAATAGCACCTAAATTTCATAGCCATGATTTTACAAACATATCAGATTTACAACTAAAAGACCTTGCGGATGTTTTAAAATTTTCAGTTAGAAAATTGAATAAAACTCTAATAAACCCATCTTTTAATCTAATCCTTTATACTTCACCACCTATAAGAAATTCTATTACCGATGAAGAAATATATAAAGGTCTTGATTTACATTTTCATTGGCATATTGAGATTTTACCGAGATTAACAACCCTTGCAGGATTCGAGCTTGGGACCGATTATTATATTAATCCAACGACGCCGGAAGATGCAGCAAAATATTTAATTGAGGTGATTTAAATGAAAGTAGTATTTGTATCAAGCGAAATATATCCTTTTGCAAAAACAGGCGGACTTGCTGATATTACAGGAGCTTTACCGAGAAAAATTGCCTCGCAAGGTGTTAAAGTATTTGGATTTATGCCGTTGTATAAAACAGTAGATATAAATAAACATGGAATTATCAAGATAGATGCTTCTGTAGATGTTAATCTAAATAACAGAGTTTATACTTTTGAAGTTTATAAAAAAATAGACGATGCCACATTTTTCTTTCTAAAAAATGATGAACTTTTTGGAAGAGATTATCTATATGGACCACCGGAAGGTGACTATCCAGACAACGATATTAGGTTCGGATCTTTTTGCTATGCTGTTATGGAGTTTATCAAAAGAGAAAATTTAAATCCGGATTTGATTCATGTAAATGATTGGCAAACAGCTTTAATACCAGTTTTAAATTATCACAAATACAATAATCATCATGTGAGAACGGTTATAACAATACATAATCTTGCATATCAAGGTATTTTTGACAAGTTTGCAATAGAAAGACTTAATCTTGGCTGGGATCTGTTTCATATGGAAGCCTTAGAGTATTATGATAAAGTGAATTTTTTAAAAGGTGGAATAGTTTTTAGCTCAGCCATAACAACAGTTAGCCCAACCTATGCAAAAGAAATTACTTTTCCAGAATATGGCTATGGACTTGATGGAGTGCTTAGGAAGTATTCAAATAAGCTATATGGAATCTTAAATGGGATAGATTATGATGTCTGGAATCCTGAGACGGATAAATATATTT